>NZ_JARAVO010000302.1:0-10006 GCF_033792805.1 Streptomyces sp. PA03-1a | reverse complement strand
GGCTTGGGGCGGGGGTAGGAGGCGGATCGCTTGCGGGTGCTGGTCGAGCAGGGTGTGCAGGGTGAAGGTCTTCCCTGATTGCTGCCCGAGCTCACGGGTCATGAACTGATCGACCTGCTTGACGCGGACGATCCCGCACCTGGCCGTGGTTCCGCGGCTCGTCGTCAGGGTGTGCTGTTCCGCAGCCTGGTCCGCACTCTGGGTCTGCGCAGCACGAACAGCGTCACCGAGCGCACGCTTCGGCTGCTTGACGTGGCATCAGCACGTCTGAAGATGAGCGCCGAGGTTCTGGAAGCGACGCTCTCGGTAGCGGCACAGCCTGGGCACCGGCTCAACGCCGACCAGCTGCACCGCATCCTCCTGCGCCACTCCCCTGCCGAACGGGACGCGCAGTGGGGCATCGGCACCTACTTCATGCTCGAGGACACCGGAGCGCTGCACCGGCTGCTGCGCTGGGCGGAACAGCTGCCCACCCCGGCGGGTCTGCACCCTCGTGCCGTGCCGGAGCCGCAGTGGGCCGTGCGCAGGCCGGGCCTGGCCCCTGCGGCCCCTGATGTCTCCATGCCGCGGTTGCCGGCCGAGGAGGTGGTGCGTCTGGCCGCCACGACGCTGATGTGGACCTTGACCTCACCCAACCGATTCCTCCGCGATCGCGCCACCAAGGCCCTGGTCCAGCTTCTGCTCGGCTTCCCCCACGTCCTGACCGGACTACTCGACCGGTTCCTGGACCAGGACGCCGACCAGGTCGATGACCCGTACCTGTTCGAGCGGCTCGTCCTGGTCGCCTATGGCGTCCTAACCCGTCGCCGCGCGCAGGACACTCAACCCGAATTGCTGAGGACCGTGGCCCAGCGGGTTCTCGCATGCGTGTACGGGGAGGCGATGGGGCCCGCTCATGCCTCCCGCAACGCACTGCTGTGCGACGCGGCAACACGCATCGTGCAGGCAGCCCACCGCTGCGGCCTGGTCTCCGACACGGAGGCGGCCCGCACCCACCACCCCCACCCATGCCCGGAACCCGGTGACGTCCTCGACGACACGGCGCTGGACGCGCTCTACCCCTCCCGCGGGCCGGACGAAGAGCGGCTGTGGGGAAGCCTGAGGGCGTCGCTGCTGAGTCTGTCTGACTTCACCAGCTACGAAATCCGTCCCGCCGTAGAGCACTTCAGCCAGCTTTCCCTGACCGAGCCGGTCCCGTCTGCGGTTCAGCCGACGCCGCCGTCGGAGGACGCTGTGCAAGCCTTCAAGGACAGCCTTCCGGAGCAGGTCCGGGACGTCCTGGGGACACCCGAGGCTGTGCAGCGCCTGCTGCATGAACACTGGCAGGCCCGAAGGGCCCTCGACGAGGACCAGCTTCGTCTGCTGGACGCGTGCGCGCCGGTGCCCACGGTAGCGGAGCGGTTGGCCGCCACCACGGTCGATAAGGACTGGGCCGCCCGATGGATCACGGACAATGCCGCGCAGCGGGGCTGGAGCCCGCAGAAGTTCGCCCGTTTCGACAACGAACACGGGCATGGTCGCAGCCGCGAGGGCCACAAGGCCGAGCGTTTCGGGAAGAAGTACCAGTGGCTGGGCTTCCGTGAGCTGATCGAGCGGCTCGCCAATCACCGTCACATGGCCACAAGCCGGGTCCAGGACTTCGCTCACTACCCCGGCGCCGCAGCACTGCTGCTCACCGACATCGACCCAACGCTGCCGCCGGCGGGGCATCCTCTGTCCGGCCTGGCAGGCGAGCATGACCAGGCCACCCACAGCAGCCGCTACGCGACATTCCCCCCTGCCCAGATGGACGGCACATGGCACGCTCCCGCACCCGCCCTGCCCCCCATCAGTCAGATTGATGACTGGATCAACAACACCGACGATCTGCCGGACCTGTCGCGGCTCGGTGTCCGCACCATCGACGGCGTCCAGTGGGTCGTCCTCAACGAATACGCCACCGACCACGCGCCGGGAAGAGACTGGAGCGGCCAGGCAGAACAGTGGCACATCCAGCACAGCTGGCTCGTCGCAGCATCCTACACCCGGCAGGTTCAGGAATTCCTCCGCGACCGCAGCCTCATGGGCCGCTGGATGCCCGAGCCCGCCACCCGGCATCGCATCTACCTCGGCGACTTCCCCCTGCCCGAAGCCACGTCGGACACACAGCACGAACTCCGCATCGTCAACTACGACACTGAAGAAGGAGACAAGCCGCGTCCCACGCCCCGCGCCCGGCCGCGGCGCGCTTCTGGTACCGACGATGCCGCACCCAGTGAAGACGTACCCTCCACCGACTCCGCCTCGCAGCCGGAAAACGACTACGCGGCCCTCCTCCATCGTCTGACGGGGCGCGGCCCCACCCGCGGGCCCGAGGACCGACTCCAGGCTCTTCAGGATCTCGCCGCTCGCTGGTCCGCGCCCCCGGAACCTCAGCCGCTCGAGCCACAAGCCCGCGACCCCCACATCGCATACGCCACCGACGGCACCACCCTGCAGGCCGTGCCGGGCGTGCAGGAGTACTCCTGGGAAAGCACTGGCCACGACTGCTCACTGGACTCCCCCGCCGGACTGACGCTGCCATGCGCCGCGCTGCTGGCCGGCAGTGACCTGCACCGTGACCCCGACGGCGGCAACTGGTACACCACAGACGGGACGCAAGTCGTCCGCGCCCTGAACGGCTACCGCCCCACCGGCGAGGTCACCACCCTCCTGGTCCAGCGAGAGTGGCTCCAGCAGCGACTGACGTCACTCAAGGTCGACCTGGTCCTGGGCTTGTTCGGCGAGCGCCAGCCCCGAACCAGCAACCACCTGCGCACCTGGCGCGAGTACAGCCAAACCGCCGCCCTCGACCCCAGAGGGAAGCCCCTCACCGCCACTCCCCACATCACCCGCGTTCGTCACAACCGCGATGACTAATGGTTGAGGGCCGCCAGGAGCCACGAATTGGTCTGGTTGTCAGGGGCTGTCGCTGCGAGCTCGTACGCGATATGCCACCGCCCCAAGGCAGCTCACGACCACGCCGAACCATGTACGCGGGTAACACCTTGTTGGCGCACAACCGGTGCGCAGTCTGACCGGAGCGAGCAGCTCCTCTAAACGCACACGGTGGCGAAACTATCTCAAAGGGGTGAAACTATCTACGAGGGCCTGGCTGGCGGAGGCCGCGAGTCGTCCCATCATCAACTTCCCTACGTAATGCGCGATCACATACAGATCTCTAGGTGCGTGTAGCCGTGACAGATCCCTTGGGTATGTAACCAGCTGCACCTGCTGTCCGGGCATTCCAGGCTCAACATGTATCTCTACCCTACCAGGGCGTGAGCGGAGAAGGTCCACTGTCCCTGCGAGCAAAATCCAGCCCGTACAACAAGGAGATGTGTGCCATGTCATCGGCCGGCGGATTCCCGTTCATCATGGAGTTTCAGCAGAAAAATCACTGGTGTTGGGCAGCGGCAACGGTCAGTATTACGAGATACTACGAACCGACCACCGGCTGGCTGCAGTGCTTGATCGCGGACGACCAACTGCAAAGGGGTTGTTGTGAAAACCCATCAGCTTGCGACGAAGACTGGAACTTCGACAAAGCTCTCGATGCAGTCGAACACCTGAAACGCTGGGAGGCTGGGTCGAAGCCCTTGAAGCCCGACGTGGCGGCAGAAATAACCTCTGCCCGCCCAGTGGCTGTAGGGATCCACTGGGCGGGGGGCGGGGATCATGTCGTAGTCATCAACGGCTATACGGACGATATCATCGGCCCCTTCCCGGGCATGATGCTCCACGAACAATGGGTTCAGGTTCAGGACCCAGCATATGGCCCATCATTCATCCAGTATGACACTCTCCGTACTGCGTACCACGGATCAGGAACCTGGACGGACACGTATTACACGAGGTGACCTATGGTTGTCGAATACACATCACCACCCGGCAACGCCCAGGAGACCGCACTCATCGGATTCCAGCAGGCTGCCCGATTCGCTCAGCAAAACCGCCGCGCAGATGAGGTCGCCATTCCGACCCTGCCTGCGGCGGATGTAACCCTCTCGGCGCCCCAGCCGGTTCACCATCTCGGGCTCCAGCAAATCGTTGCGCGCGAACCAGTCAGGAATTCGGCAGCCACCGGATGGCAGTACCTGGTCTTGGCCGAGGACGGTGCCGTGGCGAGCAGCGAGTTGTCCATCGGAGCCGACGAGAGCCCGCCCAAGGCGGCGCAGGTGAATATGGGGCCGTTTGTGCAGTCGACGGCGTCGGCTCTGCAACAGCTCGATGAGCTTCCCGAGGTCCGGTCAGGCCGGTATGAAGTGCACGTGTTGAGGATTCCAGCCCTCTGGACATTCGCGCTGTGGCTACGTCAGCTTGATGGAAGTGAAGACCTCTTCCTCGTGCTCTCACCTGCACCCGACTTTCTCGAAGCTGGACATGTTTACCACGAGGACGAGCTGCTGGACGTTCTGGAAGGCCCGGCAAGACAGCGCCTGGAGTTCGACAATTCACCACGCGGCAGAAAGGGCAAATAGTCGACAAGTACCGTCGGCCTGACTGAGCTTTGCTGATCAGGTTGATGCTGAGCGGATTTCGAGTCTGGTGTGGGCGAGGAACGCGGTCAGCAGGGCGGGGTGGTGCTGGATGCTGCGGAGTCCTGTTCGAACGGCGCGGGTGAGTTCGTCGAGGGTGAGGGCGGCGAGGTTGGCCAGGGCGGTGCGTTGAGGTGGGACCAGACCTGTTCGACGGGGTTAAGGTCGGGGGCGTAGGCGGGCAGGTAGTGGACGGTCAGCCAGTCGCGGCTGTCGATGGAGCGTTGCATCCAGCGGCTGTGGTGGCCTGCCAGGTTGATGCCCCTATGTTCTGTCAACCAGTCAGAGACTTCGGCTGCGGCAGTTGTGTGGCCTGGATGTGCCGGTAGATCTCTCGGGCCACATAGCGCTTGAGGCATCGGATGATCTCGCGTTTGGTCTTTCCCTCTGCGCTGCGTCGTTCAAGGTAGCGCTGGGTTCGCTCTTCCCGTCGTAGGCGTGTGAGCACGATGCGGTAGAGAGCTGCGTTGGCTTGCCGGTTACCGCCGCGGTTGAGTCGGCGATGCCTGCTCTTTCCGGAGGAATGCTCGACAGGACTCACACCGCAGAGGGCGGCGAAGGATGCCTCACTGGTGAGGTGGTCGTGGTTTTCCCCGGCTGCAATAAGGAGGGCCGCCGCGCTGTCGGGTCCCACTCCGAAGACCTTGAGCAGGTCCGGGTTGAGGGCACGAATCATGATGGTGATCTGCTTTTTGAGGACAGTGATTTGCCCGGACAGGTGGCGGATACGCAGAGCCAGGAACTGCAGGGCTTGTTGAAGTTCCCCCTCCGGGCTGGACAGCCTGATACTGGGACGGAAGGTCTCAGAGGAAGCAGTTCCAGGTAGTGAGCAAGAAGAGCAACACGAGCAAGCGGTACACGGCCGAGTTCAAGAGGGACGCGGTCGCGCTGGTCCGCTCGTCGGAGAAGACGGTCACCGAGGTCGCCCGGGAGATCGGCGTGAGCCCGGAAGGGCTGCGGAACTGGGTAAACCAGGACAAGGCCGACCGGGGTCAAGGCCCAGCGGGTGCACTGACCAGCGACGAGAAGGAAGAGCTGCGCCGCCTGCGGCGGGAGAACCGGGAACAGCAGCAGACCATCGAGATCTTGAAAAAAGCGGCGGCCTTCTTCGCAAAGGAGTCGACGAAGTAGCCGCGTGCTACGCGTTCATCGATGCGGAGAAGGCCACCGAGAACAACCCCGGTGGTCATAGTGTCACCTTGATGTGCAGGGTGCTCGGGGTGTCCCGTTCGGGCTACTACGCCTACCTCGCCGCCCGGCCGGCGGCCGAGGAACGCGCCCGTCGGGAGGACGAGTTGGTTGCCGAGATCCTGCAGATCCACACGGCGTCCCGCCGCGCATACGGTGCCCCGAGGATCACGGCGGCGCTGCGTAGGCAGGGGCGGCGGATCAATCGGAAGAGGGTCGAGCGGCTGATGCGCGAGCGGGAGATCCGCGGGATCACGCGCCGCAAGCGCCGCGGCCTGACCCGGCCGGACAGGAAGGCGGCCCCGTCGCCGGACCTGGTAGGACGCGACTTCACCGCCGCCGAGCCGGGCACCAAGCTGGTCCCGGATATCACCTACCTGCCCACGCTGGCCGGCTGGTGGTATCTCGCCACGGTCATCGACCTGGCCACACGCGAGGTGGTCGGGTACGCAATGGCCGATCACCACCGCGCCGAGCTGGTCGTCGACGCACTGAAGATGGCCGCCGGCCGAGGCGGCCTGCAGAAAGGGTGCATCGCGCACTCGGACCGCGGATCGGAGTACGCGTCACACGAATACCGCAGGCTGATAAGGGAGTTGGGGTTGCGGCAGAGCATGGGAAGAACGGGCTCGTGTTACGATAACGCGGCCGCCGAAAGCTTTTTCGGATTGCTGAAAGCGGAGATCGGGACCACGGTCTGGGAGTCCCGCGAGGCCGCCCGTGCCGACATCTTCCGTTTTATAGAGGTCGAGTACAACCGCACCCGCCTGCGCAAGCATCCCGTCTACGGGTACGTCACCCCCGTCGAAACCAGGGTACTGACGGCACAAGACCTCGCCCCCGCAGCGTATCCACCCGCTGTCCACGCTCAAGGGGGAACTTCAGCCCGGCGCAGGCCCGGCAGGCGGGCCGGTGGAAGCCCACCGGAACGAGGGGGACTCCGCCGGTACGGAGCACGGGCGCCTCAGGGGCGGTCCGCCCGCCGCGGATGAGCAGCACGGCGACAACGCGGGCCGGGCCGCGCCGCCGGGCTCGGGGCTCGTCTCCCCGCATGAGAAGTGCCACCGAAACGTCCTGCATCAATGCCGCGCCATGCCAACCTATAGCGCCACGAAGTGCCAGGGCATCAAGTCGGCAGACACAGGTCAACTCACTATGCCAGCGATCTGATGCTGGCTCAGTGATGACGCTCCCCCACTGACGTCGCGGTAACACTTCACAGGTGGCATCTTCGGACTCACGGCGCTGTACGAGCGATGCCGGCAACGCCGCCTGCGACGGCTGGGCCTGTGGAATGGTTCCTGAATGCCCAAGCGTCTGCAGCCCGGAACCAGTATGGGTTGCCGGTCGACGGCTCCGACGGGATAAGGAGTTTCTGACTGCTCTACGGCCGCTGCTCCAGTGCCTCACGTACCGCCTCCAGCATGATCTCCTTGTCTGCACCGAGCTCCCCCGCCTCGGTGACGAACCGCCGAGCCAGTTCGGCCAGTGCGGCCGGGTCCGGAGCGGTGGCGGACATGGGGAGCGATGCCACCCGCGTCCCCGCCCCGCGGCGGCTGGTGATCAGGGACGCGGCTTCCAGTTCACGGTAGGCCCTGGCCACCGTTCCAGGCGCCAGGCCCAGATCGGCTGCCAGCTGCCGTACCGTCGGCAGACGCTCACCCTCCGGGAGACGGCGCGAGGTAATCAGGGCGGCGAGTTGCGCGCGGATCTGCTCATACGGCGGGACATGGCTCGAGGTGTCGATCCGGACGACGGGACCACTCACCGGTGCCCCCGGGCCTTGGGTGAGATGACCGTGAACAGGCACCACGCCACGGTGACGAGGGCAATCAAGGCCGTCGGCCACAGCGCCCAGTTCCCGACCCGGCCGCCGGTGCCGTCGCAGGTGATGCCAAGCAGTGCGCCCGAGGCAGTGGACGCGGCGCCGAGCAGAGGTGCCGAGACCAGCAGACCCCACGCGGCGACGATCGCCAACGCGCGGTTGCGACGGGTCGCCTCGTCGCCGGGACGGCGGGCGATCCTGGTCAGCGACCACAGGCAACCGGCCGTCGACACGGCCAGCGACGCAAGGATGGGCAAGCCGTAGAACAGACCCGGCCAAGGCCCCGTGCTCACCGTGCTTCCATCCGGGCACGTGACGGCAAGGGAACGGCCGGCGCGACCCACGTCGTCCGGTGAAGCAAGCACGGCCGCCACCACCAAGAGGACAACAAGAAAAACAGCCTCGGCGACCAGCAGCAAAGTCATCCGCGGTGGCACGTAGTCGCGTACCCGACGAGGTGCCAGTCCCGCTGTGCGGACCGGGCCGTGAGGACGAGCAGTGAGAACGTCCGCCACCAGCACTCCCGCAACGGCACACAATCCGAAAACGGGGATCGCGTACAAGACACCGGCCTCCCCGTCGTCCACTGCGTGCCCGACCACCCGGGCGGCAACTACCCCAACAACCAGACCTGCCCAGCGAAGGTAGCGGTCGGCTGCCGAACCGGTCGGCACCACGTCAAGTACACGCACAACAAGCTCCTGGATGACATACGAACCGTGACCCAACACCGCTTGTATCAAGCGGTGGGTACAAGATGCAGCTCCGCCCGATCTTGTGTCAAGCCGTTGACACAACGGTGACCGGCGCATCCCGGACAATCACGCACCAGGGATCACGTGCACATCACTCCGCATACGGGGAGACCACAGCTCAAAGAACATCGCCAACGCCGGCTGCGGAACATGGGCCAGGACCCCCTGGCGCCCGCCGCATGGTCGCAGGCGACGGCCAATCGGGCCCTGACGCACTGGCTGCAGGGACCGTCGCTGTCCCGGACAGCGACAGTGCCCCAGGTCGTCACGGTCGATGTCGTTCACCGTGCGTGCCGGCCCGCCTCGTCCCTGCCGCTGTCGCACTCGATCACCAAGACCGTCCAGCACCTCGAGGCGCAGCCCGATGAGGACTTCGGCACCATCCCCAAGCCCGACCCCGACCTCGCAGCCAAACTCGTGGACCGTGCGGCTTCATCGCCTACGCCTTCAGAGCAGTGGCAGGAGGCCGCTCGCCTCCGGAGCCCGCCTGTGGTGAGCGGCGGGCCGGGCTCGCGGATCACCCGGGACGCCTTCCACCGCCGGGAGGCCTGCAAGGAAGCGGCCGAAGACGGGCGTTGGGCAAAGCGCATGGTCTGTCCGGCGGGTTCAGCCGCGAAGCCAGCCGAACAGTCCGTTGCCACGCCGCTCTCGTTCCCACTCCGCTTCCGCCTCGGCCCGTTCCCGGTCCAGGCGCTCACGCTGGCTGCGGCAGGACGGGCACTCGGCTCCGGGCGCCAAGGCGTCGCCCTGCCCGTCGTCGTAGTCGTCCGGATGGACGTCGGTGCCGCAGGACGGGCATGGCCACATTGCTGCCCGGCGGCGGCGCTGTTCTTCCTTGCGTCGCTGCCTGCGGGCCTCCTTGGCTGCGGCGCGGGCTTGTTCGGCAGCCTGCCGGGCGGCACGCCGCTGCTCGTCACGCTGCCGGTAGGCGCGGTGGTCGTCAGGGTTGGCCAGGGCGGCGATCAGCGCCTCGCGGACGTCGTGGCCGAAGCGCCACCACACCGGGCCGTGCGGGCCGTCAGTGGCCAACTGGTCCAAGGTGGTGACCAGGACGGGCACCGTGAAGTCGTAGGTGCGCCAGCCGTCTGGCGTGCCCGAAGCGTCGGTGTAGGGGCCGGTGTACCAGGTGCCCTGCCAGTACGGGGCCGAGATGCGGGCCACTTCGCTGATGCGGCGCTGCAGGACTTGGGGGCTGGTGCGTTTGGTGAAGACGATCGCCACCGGCGGGTAGCCCCCACGACGGGAGTCCTCCCATCGTGTCGACCACAATGGGACGTCGTCCCCTACGCGGTGGCCGTTCAGGGTGCGCTGGAAGAAGCGGTGGTAGCGGGCGATCTTGTCCGCCAGCGCAGCTGCCGGTTCGGTGTGGTTGTCGACCTCCACGAACAGCACCGGCAGTTGGTCCTGTGGTGCAGTCAGCACCGCGTCGGCCCGCAGGCTGCCCCTGCCGGGCGTGGTGAAGGTTCCGGTGACCGGGAGGATCACTTCCGTCGTCCAGCCGCGCAGGGTGCCCAGGCCGCGAGGCCGGGCGGATACCGGCCGTGGCCCCGGCTGGACTGCAGGAGCGGGCTGGGTGCCGGTGGCAGGCCCGGCGCTTTGGGCGGGGGTTTCCGTTGGGGCGGGCCCGGCGCTTACGGGCCTGGCTTCGTCAGCACGGCGAGGGCTGCGGCGGGGGATGGGGT
>NZ_JARAVO010000301.1:0-10032 GCF_033792805.1 Streptomyces sp. PA03-1a | reverse complement strand
ACGGGGGACGGGCCGGCGCCCGTCCCCTCCGGGTAGGGTCGGGGGAACCGCCCGCAGGGGCGGCCCGCACGGCACGAGCAGCGCAGGAGACCACGGTGCGGCAGGAGCAGGGCACCCCGGACGACGAGCTGCGCTACCGCAAGGTCGCGGCCGGACTCCGCGAGGCGATCATCGCGGGCGATTACGCCGCCGGCACCAAACTGCCCCCCGAGGGCACCCTCGCCGAGCGCTACGGCGTCTCCCGGGGCACGGTCCGGCACGCGCTGGCCGTGCTGCGCTCGGACGGCCTGGTCACCTCGCGCCGCGGCACCCGGCGCACGGTGCTCGGCGGCCCGCGGGCACAGAGCTTCTCGGAGCTGCTGAGCTTCACCAACTGGGCCCGCTCCATCGGGGAGACCCCGGGCGGCCGCGTGGACAGCGTGGTGCGGCGGCCCGCAGAGCTCTCCGAGGCCGATCAGCTCGGCCTGGAGGACGGCGCCGAGGTCTACCTGGTGCTGCGGGTGCGGACCCTGTCCGGGGAGCCGGTGATGGTCGAACGCTCCCTCTACCCGGCCCGGATCGGCGCGCTGGTGGCCGAACTGCCGCCCGACACGGTCTCGCACACCGAGGCCCTCGTCGCGCACGGCGTCCTGTTCACCGACGCCGACCACACCATCGACCTGGCCTGGGCCGACGCCGACGACACCCGCCTCCTGGACTGCCCGCCCGGGCAGGTCCTGCTGCGCGAGCGGCGCCGCACCACCGATCCGGAGGGCGCGCCGGTGGAGTGGTCCGAGGACCGCTACCTGCCCGGCACCATCGCCTTCACGGTGCACAACTCCGTGGCGGCCTCCACGCTCGGCCGCCGCCACAGCCCCCGTCCCGGGAAGGACTGAGTGTCCCGGGGCCTGGACCAGGTCACCGCCGCCCTCGCCCACCGCCTCGGCGCCATCGCCGGCGACCTCCGCGGTGACCTCTCCGACGAGCACGAGCGCTGGGTCCTGTACCGGCGGGCCCTGGACGACCCGGCCTGTCTGCCCGACCTGTACGACGCCGTGCCGTCGAACCCGACCCGAGCGTGGCCCTCGGCATCGTCCTGCACGTCCTCGGTCGCCTCCCGCCCTCCGGCCACTCGGCCTGGACCGACCGGCTCGGCACCGAGCGCGGCCGTGCGTACGCGGCCCGGCGCGCCCGCGAAATCGGCGTCCTGCAGAGCGCGTCGGTGACCGCCCTGCTCGGCGACGCATCCGTTCCGGATTCCTGGTCGGACTGGCTCCAACTGCGCCTCGCCGCGTCCTCGGACGAACCCGCGGTGCTGAACCGGCTGGCGGCCGCAGGCCGCACGCAGCGCATCCGCCGGCTGGCGACCGAGCGGGAGCGCTCGATCCGCCCGGTCTGATGCCCGGTGCCGAGCGCCTGGAGCAGGAGCATTCGCGTGCGGCAGCTGTTGCGGGGGCGAGATCGGGCTCGCTCTCGCCGTACCGGACGGCAAAGGTGAGCCCGATCCCGGGGAACCACCCGCAGACGCGGGTCACGGGGGGCGCGCCCACCACAGGCAGTGGGCGCGGCAACCGGCCATCTGCACCCGCGGACGGCAACGAGGCCCATGCCACCGGAGAGGCGGGCCGCTTCGGCGCCCGAACCCCGGCCATCCACCAGCCGCGCAGCGCCGGCCGGCCCCAGGCCGCCACCTTCCCCTCCGCAGCCCGCATCTGTGCCCCCGAAGGGCGTGAGACGGCGGGACGGCCGGACGACCGCCTCCGGCACCCCGGGGATTGCCGTCTACCCGCGCATCAGCGCGGCCAGCAGCGGGAGGAAGTGCGCGAAGGTCGGGGTGAGGGCGTCGGGGTCCTTCGCCTCCTCGTCCCAGCGGCGGACGGCGACCGCGTCGGCCGCGCCCGGCAGCCCGGCGAACTCGGCCGCCTGGCGGGGGGTCATCACACCGCCCTGGACCTCCAGGGTGTAGTTCGACGCCTCCGACAGCCGGTCGTGGTACCCCGGTTCGACCGCGCACAGGTAGCGCTTGGCGGCCACGTGCAGCCGCACCGGTTCGGTGACCTCGGGCCCGAACCAGCGGCCCAGCAGGTCGGCGCCGGTGTGGCTGTGCCGGTTGTCGTGGCCGGTCATCAGGTCCCGGCCGGTGACGACCCCGCCCTCCACGTGCCCGATGTCGTGCAGCAGCGCGGCGGCCACCAGGTGCGGCGGGGCACCGGCGGCCTCGGCCAGGGCTCCCGCCTGCAGCATGTGCTGGGCCATGGTGACGGGTTCGCCCAGGTACTCCGCGGACACCGCGCCCGCGAACAGTTCGGCGAGCGGCTCCAGGGTGTCCGCGCGGCGCAGCACGGCCAGGGTGCTCGCCAGCCCGTCCAGGTCGGCGTAGCAGCCCTGGAGGTGGCGCGCCCCGTCCTGGGCGAAGGCGGTGCGGGCGTGCAGCAGCCGGGTGTTGTCGAAGACCAGGCAGTCGCCGGGCGCGAGCCGCAGGTCCAGCTGCAGTTCGGGGCGGAGCAGCAGCTCGGCGAAGGTGCGGTAGGCCGTGTAGAACGCCTCCAGCTCGTCCGCGGCCATCCGCAGCGTGCCGATCGAGCGGTTGTTGAACCGCACCTCCCGCACGCGGCCCAGCGGGTCGGTGCCGATCAGCGGGCGGTCGGCCCGCAGTTCGGTCCCCGCGTCACGGAAGACGAACGGCACGGGCGTGCGGGTGAGCACGTCGTACGCCTCCGGGTCCTCGCGGCGCAGCAGCGCGGCCGCCGCGAAGCCGTCGACGAGACCGGAGTCGCCGCCGTCCGCGTCGTTGACCAGGCAGTGCAGCAACTGGAGCGTCGGAACGGGATCCCGGTACGGGTTGTCGGTGTGCGGCGTGATGGCGGCCGAGGTGAAGGCGAGGTTGTTCGGGTCCGGCTCGACGCGCACGTCGAAGAGCTTCCCGTAGTTGGTCTCGCGGACGAACCCGAAGGTCTCGGCCACCTCCAGCACCTGGCCCTCGCGCCCGGGCAGACCGCGCAGCAGCATGAAGCCGAGCCGCAGCACGGACTCCAGCATCCGGGCCCGCACACCCGGCTCGCCCACGTACTCCTCCCAGTCCGCCTCGGGCAGCCGCCCGGCGACCTCGCGCGCGGTCCACAGTTCCTTCCCGGCCTCGGTGCGCAGGTCACCGTGCCCGGTCCGGCCGGGCCGGGCGGCCTCCAGCCACGTCAGCGGGTACGACGAGCGGTGCCCGTCGGGCTCCCAGACCACGTCGACGGCGGGCGGGCCGTCCCCGGCGGCGTCGGCCGCCCGGCCCACCCGCAGCCCGGCGGGCAGGGAACCGATCTGGAACAGCTTCTGCCCGGACCGCGGGTCGCGGCACTCGGCGCAGGGGCAGTTGTCGCGGAGCCACATCGCCGGCAGGTCGCCGACGGGAAAACTGGACAGGGCGGACACGGTCACTCCTCGGGGCAAAGTTGTATAGCCAACTTCTCCGACCGTCACAGGCGGAGACGTCCCGGAGGTGACCGCGGCATGGCGCCGCGGCGAACGCCCGCCCCCTAAGGCCCCGCCCGGCCCAGCAGCTCCCCGACGAGTTCGCCGACCTGCGCGGTCTCGATGAGGAAGCCGTCGTGCCCGTACGGGGAGACCACGACCCGGACGGGCACCGCGCCGGGGATGCCGGCCGCCAGCTCCTCCTGCTGCGCGAGCGGGTAGAGGCGGTCGGAGGAGACCCCGGCGACCACGGTCCGCGCGGTCACCCGGCGCAGGGCGGCCCTCACCCCGCCGCGTCCGCGGCCGACGTCGTGCCCGTTCATGGCCTGGGTCAGGGCGACGTAGCTCCCCGCGTCGAAGCGCCGGACCAGCTTGGCCGCGTGATGGTCCAGGTAGGACTCCACCTGGTAGCGGCCGCCGCGCCACGGGTCCTCCGCCTCCTGCGGCGCGCGCCCGAAACGGGCGCCGAGCTCGGCTTCGCTGCGGTACGTCACATGGGCCAGCCGCCGGGCCAGGCCGAGCCCCGCGTGCGGGCCGTGCCCCGGCGCGGCGTCGTGGTAGTCGCCGTCCCGCCAGTGCGGATCGTCCCGGATGGCGTGCAGCTGCACGTTGGCCCAGGCGATCTGCTCCGCGCTCGCCGCGGCGGTGCAGGCGAGCAGCAGCAGCGCCTCCGTGCGTTCCGGCCGCGACACGGCCCATTCCAGGGCGCGCATCCCGCCCATGGACCCGCCCGCCACCAGCGCCCAGCGGCCGATGCCCAGCGCGTCCGCCACTTCGGCCTCGGCAGCGACCTGGTCGCGCTGCGTCAGCTGCGGGAACGCACCGCCCCAGCGCCGTCCGCCGGGCCGGCACGAGGACGGCCCCGTACTGCCCTGGCAGCCTCCCAGGACGTTCGGCGCCACCACGAACCACCGGTCGGTGTCGAGTGCGCGGCCCGGTCCGATCATCCCGTCCCACCAGCCCGGCGTGGGGTGACCCGGCCCGGCGGGCCCTGCGGCGTGGCTGTCGCCGGTGAGGGCGTGCAGGACCAGCACCGCGTTGGAGCGGTCCGGGGAGAGCCTGCCCCACGTCTCGTACGCGATCCGCACCCCCGGGAGCTCGCCGCCCGATTCCAGCGGCAGCGGCTTCTCCAGCGCGTGCCACCGGCGGCGGCCCGGCGGGTCCCCCTCCCGCCAGGCCCCGGAGGCCGGCGGGAGGGGGAGCGCGGCGGCAGGCGTGGTGTTCAGGACGCGCCCTTCGCGGCGCGGAACCCGGCCTCCAGGTCCGCCTTGAGGTCGGCGAGGTTCTCCAGGCCGGCCGAGAGGCGCACCAGTCCGGGCGAGGTGCCGGTGGCCACGAGCTGCTCCTCGTCCAACTGGCTGTGCGTGGTCGAGGCCGGGTGGATGATCAGGCTGCGGACGTCGCCGATGTTGGCCAGGTGGCTGAAGAGTTCGACCGCGTCCACGAACCGCTTGCCCGCCTCGACGCCGTCGCGCAGCTCGAAGGCGAGCACCGCGCCCGCTCCGCGCGGCAGGTAGCGCCGTGCCGCGGCGTGCCAGCGGTTGGACGGCAGCCCGGGGTAGTGCACGGCGGCCACCTCGTCACGCTGTTCCAGCCATTCGGCGAGGGCCTGGGCGTTGGCCGAGTGGCGCTCGATGCGCAGGCTGAGCGTCTCCACGCCCTGGAGGAGCAGGAAGGCGGAGTGCGGGGCGATGGCCGGGCCGATGTCCCGGAGCAACTGGACGCGCAGCTTGACCGCGTACGCCCCCGGGCCCAGGGCCGGCCAGTAGCGCAGCCCGTGGTAACTCGGGTCCGGGGCGCTGAAGTCCGGGAAGCGCTCGGCGTGGGCGCCGAAGTCGAAGCTGCCGCCGTCGACCACGACCCCGCCGATGGTGGTGCCGTGGCCTCCGAGGAACTTCGTCGCGGAGTGGACGACGACGTCCGCGCCGTGCTCGATCGGCCGCAGCAGGTAGGGCGTCGGCACCGTGTTGTCCACGATGAGCGGCACCCCCGCCTCGTGCGCGACGTCCGCGACCGCCCGCACGTCCAGGACGTTGCCGCGCGGATTGCCGAGCGTCTCCGCGAACAGCGCCTTGGTGCCGGGGCGGATCGCGGCGCGCCAGGCGTCGAGGTCGTCCGGGTCGTCGACGAAGGACACCTCGATGCCGAACCGGGGCAGGGTGTGGCGGAACAGGTTGTACGTGCCGCCGTACAGCGAGGTGCTGGACACGATGTGGTCCCCGGCGGACGCGACGTTCAGGATGGCCAGCGTCTCCGCGGCCTGCCCGGAGGCCAGCGCGACCGCGGCGACACCGCCTTCCAGGGCGGCGACCCGCTGCTCCAGGACGTCCTGCGTGGGGTTGTGGATCCGGGTGTAGATGTTGCCGGGCTCGGCGAGGGAGAACAGGTCGGCCGCGTGCTGCGTGTCGCGGAAGACGAACGACGTCGTCTGGTAGATCGGCACCGCCCGGGCTCCGGTCGTCGGGTCCGGCGCGGCGCCGGCGTGGATCTGCTTGGTCTCGAACGACCAGGCGGAGGTGTCGGGCCCGGTGCCGGGGCACTCCTCCGGGGTGTGGCCGGCGGTGACGGAGTCGATGGGCTGGCTCATGGTTCTCCCTCGGTGCGCATGTGGGTGCGGGTGCGGGGGCGGGCTCGGGCACGCCCAAGAGCAGCCGGGGACGGCAGGCGAACGCGTCCCGGGCAGGGGAAGGCAAGGAAGCGGAAGGGATGATCGGCGGCCGGTGACGGCGGCAGGAGGCCGGAAGCGCGGCGTCAGCGCTCGGCGCGACAGCCCATGCTGGTGACACGCACGTAGTCCACGTGGCGGCGGGTCACGAGCAGGGTCATGACGCAAGGTAACCACACGGAGGCGGAACGCACCAGCGGAACACCCGAGGTGACTTACCGTCAGCACGCCGTGCGGCGGGGCCCCGCCCGGCAGCATGGCGATGGACTTCGGGGACGGGGCTGACGCCGAGTCGGACCGGCCCTACGATGAGCGCGTGAACTCGACCAGCCCGGCCATCACGGCCGCACGCACCGTCGGCACGCCGCGCGTTCCCGCGTCGCGCCGCTGTTGTCGCTGAGCGCTCAGGGTCGCCACCCCGCTCCGGTTCACCCCCCTTGTCACCGCGCCGCCGTGCGCGGTCCTCCGCACGTCCTCGGTCGTTCCCCGCCACTGGAAGCAGGACCGTCATGACCCGTGCCCCGCGCTCCACCGTTCCCGTCGACGAGGCCTCCTACGACCGCCTGCGGCTGCGCCAATGGCTCGCCGGACGGGCCCGGGGCGACGGGATGTCACGCCGTGAGGTGCTCACCCTGCTCGCCGCGGGCACCGCCGCCCTCGCCCTGCCCGGACCGGTGAGGGCCGCGGCCGCGACCTCCCCGGGAATCGTCAAGCCTCTGCCGGACGAGTGGTTCACCCTCCGCGGGACCAATGCCGAGACGAAGTGGGAGGCGCTGCGCGGGACCGGCTACCTGACCCCCGCCGAACGCTTCTTCGTGCGCAACCACACATCCACCCCCGTCGTCGACGCCGCGACCTGGCGGCTGAAGGTCTGGGGGAGCGGGCTGCGGGGCGGCCCGGGCCCGGACGACGCCGTGGAGTACGGCCTGGACGACCTGCGTGCGCTGCCGCCGGTGGAGCGCACCGCCTTCGTCGAGTGCGCGGGCAACGGCCGGAGCTTCTACACCTCCCAGCAGGGACAGACGGTCTCCGGCACCGCGTGGACCCTGGGTGCCGTCGGTGTCGCCCGGTGGCGCGGCGCGCGCCTGTCGGACGTGCTGCGGCGGGCGGGCGTCACCCGGCACGCGGTGGACGTCATGCCGCGCGGTCTCGACGGCGAGTACGTCACGGGCGGCGTCAGCCTGGGCCGCGTCCGCAGGCCCCTGCCCGTGGCGAAGGCGCTGGACGACGTGATCCTGGCCTACGCCATGAACGGTGCTCCGCTGCCGCACGACCACGGCCGTCCCGTGCGGGTGCTCGTGCCCTCGTGGGTGGGGATCTCCTCGGTCAAGTGGGTGGGTGACATCGAGGTCTCGGCCGAGCCGCTGTACTCGCCGTGGAACACCGACTTCTACCGGCTGTTCGGCCCCGGGTTCCCCGAGGCCGGCAGCGCGCCGCTCACCCGGCAGACCCTCAAGAGCGCCTTCGAACTCGAATCGGGGGCCGCATTCTCCGCGGGGGTCCGCAGCATCCTGCACGGCCGCTCGTGGTCCGGGGCCGGGGGAGTGCGGCAGGTGGAGGTCAGCACCGACGGCGGTGCCACCTGGCGGCGGGCCGCACTGCGCGACGTCCCGCGCCGGGACGGGTGGGTGCGCTGGACCGTCCCGTGGCGGCCGCGCACCCCGGGCCCGGCCGTGCTGCTGGCGCGCGCCACCGACACCGCGGGACGGACCCAGCCGGACGAGGCGGTGTTCAACACCCAGGGCTACTTCTTCGACGCCGTGGTGCGGCATCCGGTGGTCGTCGCCTGACGCGACGTCCTGGGTGGGGACAGGCCGCGCCGCTCCCTGTACGATGCGGACCATCGAGGTTACCGGCCGGTAGGTATGCCGGTCGCGGAGCCAAGGCGGAAGCGCCCGCCCGGCTCCGCGTTCCCGCAGCCGCCCCGGCCGTCCGCCCCTTCGCCCCAAGGAGCAATCATGCCCACGCTCGACCGCCAGGACGACGTCTTCATCCTCGACCTCGGGGACACCGAGAACCGCTTCCACCCCGACTGGCTCGCGGCCGTCGACGCCCTGCTCGACGAGGTGGAGAAGGCCGAGGGGCCGCGGGCCCTGGTCACCGCGGCCACCGGCAAGTTCTGGTCCAACGGGCTCGACCTGGAGTGGCTGTTCGCCCACGCGGACCAGGCCGGCGCGTACGTCACGGGCGTGCAGGCCCTGCTCGCCCGTTTCCTGACCCTGCCGGTGGCCACCGTCGCCGCCCTGCAGGGCCACACCTTCGCCGCGGGCGCGATGCTCTCGCTGGCCCACGACTTCCGTGTGATGCGCGCCGACCGCGGCTACTGGTGCCTGCCCGAGGCGGACATCAACATCCCCTTCACCCCCGGCATGTCGGCCCTCATCCAGGCCCGCCTGCACCCGCAGACGGCCCACGAGGCGATGACCACCGCGCGCCGCTACGGCGGCCTCGACGCGCTGGCCGAGCGCATCGTGGACCGTACGGCGGGCGAGGACGAGGTCCGCGAGGCCGCCGTGGCCCTCGCCCGCCCTCTGGCCGGCAAGGCGGGCGCCACGCTCGGCACGATCAAGACCCGCATGTACGGCCCCGCGCTGGAGGCCCTCCGCCAGGAGGACGTCCCCCTCGGCTGAACCCGTACGCCGACGGGGCCCGGGGTCAGCGGGGGTCGTTGAGCCAGTCGCCCGGGAGGTCGTCGCGCACCCGGTCGAGCGCCTCCTCGGTGCGGGCCCGCGCCCACAGGCAGGTGCGGTCGTCCTCGCGGAGTATGACGTCGGGTCCGGCGTACCAGCGCGCACCCAGGTCCTCACCGGGCGGGTACGCGGGGAACGGCAGCGGGGTGAACCGCCCGTCCAGGGCGTCGAAGTGGGCCTCGTCGAGGTCGTCGCGGAAGTCGCAGAGCTCGAACGGCTCGTGCAGCGACTCCGACAGGACGATCTCGACGCAGGCCCACGAGAAGCGGTCCAGCCACGCCGACCACCGCTCGGCCTCCTTGTCCGCGAGGTCCGGCTTCATGACGACCGGCGGATCGGGCTTGTGCAGGTCGGCGAGGAGGATGCCCCACGACGCGGCGCCCTGGTTCTCGTACCGGAAGACCAGCGCCTCCTCGCGGGAGTCCACGTGGAGCTGCTCGGGCGCGAGCAGCGTGTCGTGGTTGCTGGTGAGGTCCGGGCGCCGCCCGAAGAGCCGGTAGGCGTCACGGAGCACGGCGGGCAGGGCGAAGCCCAGGCGCTCCTCGGCGGCGGTCAGTTCGGGCGCACCGTACCCGTCGCCCTCCTGCAGGGGCGCGAGCCAGTGCCCGGCGAAGCCGCGCACGAACCGTAGGGCCCTGGCCGGGTCCGTCATGCCCGCGGCCAGCTCCCGCCGCACGTCGAAGTCGTCTGTCATGCCGGGCACGCTATCGCGCCGCCGGACCACGCCCGCCCGCCGCGGACCGCGCGCGGCCGGTCAGCCTGCGTGGGGGAAGGAGTGGTGCTCGTGCACGACCACCCACCGGCCGTCCTGCCTGCGCAGCCCGAGCGTGAGGCGGAGCCGGATCCCGGGGTCCTGGGCGAAGTCCTCCGGGGTTCCGCAACGGAGCAGGGCGTACGCGAACGCCACGTCGTCGCCGGCGGTGACCTCCAGGGAGACGATCTCGAACGAGGCGCCGCGGGCCTGCCAGTCGAAGAACGGCGGCCACACCTGCCGGTACGCGGGCAGGCCGCGGACCCCGTCGTGGGGAGGCGGCACGTCGAACATCACGATGTCCTCGCCGTGGTCGGCGACCACGGCGTCCAGGTCGCCCCGGTGCACCGCCTCCGCCCAGCGCTCGATGAGCGCCCGGATCCGCGCCTCGTCGTCCCGCATGGTGCCGTCCTCCCGTGCCGCCGCCGCGGCGATCACCGTCCGTCGCCGTCCTGTCGGCCAAGGGTGATGGGGCGGAGGGGGTGCAC
>NZ_JARAVO010000300.1:0-10094 GCF_033792805.1 Streptomyces sp. PA03-1a | reverse complement strand
GGCAGCCCCGTGCTGCGCGCCGTCAGCTGGACGTACACCTGGCTGTTCCGCTCGGTGCCGCTCATCGTCGTGCTGCTGTTCCTGTACAACTTCAGTGCGCTGTACCGGACGTTGAGCCTGGGCGTGCCCTTCGGGCCGGCCTTCCTCACCTTCGACGAGTCCAGGCTCGCCACCGACCTGGTGGTGGCCGTCGTGGGTCTGAGCCTGAACGAGGCGGCCTACGCCTCCGAGGTGGTGAGGGCCGGAATCCTCTCGGTGGACCAGGGCCAGCACGAGGCGGCCGCCGCACTCGGCCTGCCGAAGCGCTACCAGTTCGCCAGGATCGTGCTTCCGCAGGCATTGCGGTCCGTCGTCCCCAACTACGTCAACCAGCTCATCGGGCTGATCAAGGGGACCTCGCTGGTCTTCTACGTCTCGCTGCTCGACCTGTTCGGCTCGGTCCAGAGCATGGGCAGCACCTACCCCGGCGACATCGTGCCGCTGCTGCTGGTCGCCACCGTCTGGTACGTGATCCTCACCAGCGTCGTCTCCGTCGTCCAGTTCTACGTCGAGCGGCACTACTCGCGCGGCGCGCTGCGCACCGTCCCGCCGACCCCCCTGCAGAAACTGCGGATCGCCCTGGGCGACCTGCGGGCCCGCGTCCGGACGGAGACCGCGACATGACCACCGACATACGGCCGGCCGCCGTCGAGGTCCACGACGTGCACAAGTGGTACGGCGCCCACCGGGTGCTGGACGGGATCAGCCTGACGGTCCGGCCCGGGGAGGTCACCGTCGTCATCGGGCCGTCCGGTTCCGGCAAGTCCACGCTGCTGCGGGTCATCAACCACCTGGAGAAGCCCGAGGCCGGTCACGTCAGCCTGGACGGGGAGCTCATCGGCGTACGCCGGCACGGCACCCGCCTCAGGGAACTGAGCGAGCGGGTGATCCTCATCCAGCGCAGCCGGATCGGCTTCGTCTTCCAGAACTTCAACCTCTTCCCGCACCTCACCGTGCTCGACAACGTGGCCGCCGCCCCGGTGGCGACCGGCCGGTTGCGCAAGCCGGAGGCGCGCGAGCTGGCCCGCACCCTGCTCGGCCGGGTGGGGCTGGCCGACCGGACCGCGGCCTATCCCCGGCAGTTGTCCGGTGGCCAGCAGCAGCGCGTGGCCATCGCCCGGGCCCTCGCCCTGCGCCCCGGCGTGATCCTCTTCGACGAACCCACCTCCGCCCTCGACCCGGAGCTCGTCGGCGAGGTGCTGTCCGTCATCAAGGACCTGGCCACCAGCGGCACCACCCTCGTGATCGTCACCCACGAGATCGGCTTCGCCCGGGAGGTCGCCGACCGCGTCGTCTTCCTCGACGAGGGCCGGATCGTCGAACAGGGCCCGCCCGACCGGGTGCTGAACCACCCCGAACACGAACGGACGAAGGAATTCCTCAGCAAGGTCCTCTGACCGCTTCCCCGCGCTCCACGGACCACCGAACGACGAACGACGAACGACGAACGACGAACGACAGACAACGGACAAGGACGGCCATGCGCACTCTTCGCCCTCGCGGCAGACTCATCCGTACCCTGACGGCCACCGCCGCCCTCACCCTCCTCGCCGGCGGACTCGCCGCCTGCGGGAGCGACAGCGAGGCCTCCGCCACCATCGGCGCGGGATCCTCCACCGGAACGGTCACCGTGGGCAACCTGTCCAACGGCGCGGCCAAGGAGACCACGCTGAAGGTGACGGAGGTGAAGTCCATCAGCGCCGGACTGCCCAAGGCCGTCGCCGACAAAGGTGAGCTGGTCATCGGCGTCGGCGCGCTGCCCGCCGGCTTCGCGCCGCTGGCGTACGTCGGCAGCGACCAGAAGACCCTCACCGGCGCCGAGCCCGACCTCGGCCGTCTGGTCGCGGCGGTGCTGGGGCTCAAGCCCCGGCTCAAGAACTCGACGTGGGAGAACCTCTTCGTCGGCATCGACAGCGGCAAGGTCGACGTGGCCTTCTCCAACGTCACCGACACCGAGGAACGCAAGCGGAAGTACGAGTTCGCCTCCTACCGGGAGGACAACCTGGCCTTCGAGGTCCTCAAGGACAGCACCTGGAACTTCGCCGACGACTACCGGAACCTCGCCGGGAAGACCGTCGCGGTCGGGTCCGGCACCAACCAGGAGAAGATCCTCCTGGAGTGGCGGAAGAAGCTCCAGACGGAGGGCAAGGAGCTGACCGTCAAGTACTTCCCCGACAACAACAGCACCTATCTGGCGCTCAGCGGCGGGAAGATCGACGCCTACTTCGGCCCCAACCCCGGCATCGCCTACCACGTCACCCAGGTCGCCACGACCCCCCACCCCACCCGCAACGCGGGCAAGTTCTCCGGCGCCGGTGCGAGCCTGCAGGGCCTGATCGCCGCGACCGCGAAGAAGGACAGCGGGCTCGCGAAGCCGGTCGCGGCCGCGGTCAACCACCTGATCGAGAACGGGCAGTACGCCAAGTGGCTCGCCGCCTGGAACCTGTCCAACGAGGCCGTCGGCACCTCGGAGGTCAACCCGCCCGGACTGCCGCTCGACAACTCCTGACGCCCCGTCCGCCGCACGACCGTACGGAGATCCGGCAGCCATGTCCCTCAGCATCCCCGCGGACCGCCCGCACAGCCCGGCGGCACCGCACGTCCTGGACAACCCCGCCTGGGCGGCGCTCACCGGTCCGCACGCCCGGTTCGCCGAGCGCGTCGGCCTCGCCGCCCGCTACCCCGCCGACGTCTCCCCGTTCACCGCGCTGTCCGACCCGGCCGATCCGCGGGCCTGGGCGGACCTGACCGTGCTCGCCGGGCCGGGGGCGGCCGTCGCGGTCACCGGCGCCCAGCAGCCGCCGGACGGATGGGAACTCGTCGAGGGCGGGATGGGGGTGCAGCTCGTCGACACCTCGCTGCGCGCCGAACACGCCCCGGAGGCGGTGCGACTGGGCGCCGCCGAGGTCCCCGAGATCCTGGAACTCATCGCCCTCACCAAGCCGGGCCCCTTCCTCCCCAGGACCGTCGAACTCGGCACCTACCTCGGCATCCGGGACGGCGGACGCCTGGTCGCCATGGCCGGGGAACGACTGCGGACCCCGGGATGGACGGAGATCAGCGCGGTGTGCACCCACCCCGGTCACCGTGGCCGGGGCCTGGCGACCCGGCTGGTACGGGCCGTAGCCGCGGGGATCAGGGACCGCCGGGAGACCCCGTTCCTGCATGCCGCCGCCGTCAACACCGGTGCGATCCGGCTCTACGAGTCGATCGGGTTCACCCTGCGCCGCCGGACGACCTTCCTCTTCCTGCGAACCCCGGGCGGCCCGGGGGAACAGACCGGCTAGGGAAGGCGTTTCCGTTGACAGGAGAAGTACGGGCGCGCCGTGCCGCCCGCCGCATCCGGACAGAGCGGAGGTGAGGTCCGTGCCGACGCCGTCCCGCGTGTCCCTCGTGGTCCCCGCCCCACACCGCGCTCCCCTGCTCTACTCCCGCGCGCACATCGATCTGCAGCGCGTGGCCGCCTCCCTCTGTCGTTCCTGACCCCCGTTCCCGCCGCCGGCCCTCCCGACGAGGGCCGCTGAGACCCGTGGTCGATCAGGAAGGCCCCTCCCATGTCCTCGGACATCCCTTCGCCGTACCCTCTTCCCGCTTCCTCGCCGAACGCCCCGCTGCACCTGGCCGTGGCCCTCGACGGGGCCGGCTGGCACCCGGCCGCCTGGCGCGAGCCGACGGCCCGGCCCCGTGAACTGCTCACCGCCCGCTACTGGCAGGACGTGGTCACCGAGGCCGAGCGGGGGCTGCTCGACTTCGTGACGATCGAGGACTCCCTCGGTCCGCAGTCGTCCCACTTCACCGAACCCGACGGACGCACCGACCAGGTGCGCGGTCGTCTCGACGCCGTCCTGATCGCCGCGCGCGTGGCCCCGCTGACCCGGCACATCGGTCTCGTGCCGACGGTGGTCGCCACCCACACCGAGCCGTTCCACCTCTCCAAGGCCATCGCCACCCTCGACTACGTGAGCACCGGCCGGGCCGGACTGCGCGTCCAGGTCTCGGCCCGGCGGAACGAGGCCGCGCACTTCGGCAGGCGCGCCATCCCCCCGTTCGGCATCGAGGACCTGGACACCCCGGCGGTGCGGGAGCTGGTCACCGACCTCTTCGACGAGGCGGCCGACTACGTCGAGGTGGTGCGCCGCCTCTGGGACAGCTGGGAGGACGACGCCGAGATCCGCGACGTCGCCACCGGCCGCTTCATCGACCGCGACAAGCTCCACTACGTCGACTTCGAGGGCCGGCACTTCAGCGTCAAGGGCCCCTCCATCACGCCGCGGCCGCCCCAGGGCCAGCCCGTCGTCAGCGCCCTCGCCCACAGCGACGTGCCGTTCCGGCTCGTGGCCCGCTCCGCGGACATCGGATACGTGACCCCGCACGACGGCGACCAGGCCCGCTCGATCGTCACCGGGATACGTGCCGCCCAGGAGGCGGCCGGCCGGGAGCGCGAGCCCCTGCACATCTTCGGCGACCTCGTGGTCCTCCTCGACGACGACGCCGGAGCGGCGCGGGCCCGCCTGGAGCGACTGGACGGCCTCGCCGGCACGTCGTACACCAGCGACGCGAAGGTCTTCGCCGGCACGCCCGCAGGCCTCGCGGACCTCCTGCTGGAGTGGCGGCGGGCCGGGCTCACGGGCTTCCGGCTGCGCCCGGGGGTGATCGGCCACGACCTGCCGGCCATCACCCGGGGGCTCGTGCCCGAACTGCGGCGCCGCGGCGCGTTCCGGGACGCCTACGAGGCCCGCACCCTGCGCGGCCTGCTCGGTCTGGCCCGCCCCGCCAACCGCTACGCCGCCACCAGCGCGACCGCCTGAGCCGGAGGAACCGTACGCCATGAGCAAGCCGCGCAAGCAGATCCACCTGGCCGCCCACTTCCCCGGTGTCAACAACACCACCGTGTGGAGTGACCCGCAGGCCGGCAGCCACATCGAGTTCGGCTCCTTCGCGCACTTCGCCCGGACCGCCGAACGCGCCAAGTTCGACTTCCTGTTCCTCGCCGAGGGCCTGCGCCTGCGCGAACAGGGCGGCAGGATCTACGACCTGGACGTGGTCGGCCGCCCCGACACCTTCACCGTCCTCGCCGCGCTCGCCGCCGTCACCGAGCGCATCGGGCTCACCGGCACCATCAACTCCACCTTCAACGAGCCCTACGAGGTGGCCCGGCAGTTCGCCAGCCTCGACCACCTCTCCGGCGGGCGCTCCGCCTGGAACGTCGTCACCTCCTGGGACGCCTTCACCGGGGAGAACTTCCGCCGCGGCGGCTTCCTCCCGCAGGAGGAGCGCTACTCCCGCGCGAAGGAGTTCCTGGCCACCGCGGGCGAGCTCCTCGACTCCTGGCGGGGCGACGAGATCGTCGCCGACCGGGCGACCGGCACCTTCCTGCGCGACGCGCGGGCCGGATCCTTCGTGCACAAGGGGCACCACTTCGACATCCACGGGCAGTTCAACGTCCCGCGCAGCCCGCAGGGGCGCCCCGTGATCTTCCAGGCCGGCGACTCCGAGGAGGGCCGGGAGTTCGCGGCAGCCGACGCCGACGCCATCTTCAGCCGGTACAGCACCTTCGAGGAGGGCCGGGCCTTCTACCGCGACGTCAAGGGCCGCCTGCCCAAGTACGGCCGCAGTCCCGGCCAGTTGCTCATCCTGCCCGCCGCGACCTTCGTCCTCGGCGACACCGACGCCGAGGCCGCCGAACTGGCCCGCGAGGTGCGGCGGCAGCAGGTCAGCGGGGCCACCGCGATCAAGCACCTGGAGTTCGTCTGGAACCGCGACCTGTCCGCCTACGACCCGGACGGCCCGCTCCCGGACGTCGACCCCGATCCCGGAGAGCACACCGTCGCCCGCGGCCGTGCCCAGGTGCGCATGTACCGCGACCCGCTGACCACCGCCCGCGAGTGGCGGGAGCTCGCCGCCGCCAACAAGTGGTCGATCCGCGACCTGGTCATCGAGACCGGCAACCGCCAGTCCTTCGTGGGATCCCCGGCCACCGTCGCCGCGACCATCGACGACTTCGTGCAGGGCGACGCCGCCGACGGCTTCATCCTCGTCCCGCACGTCACCCCGGGTGGCCTGGACGGCTTCGCCGACACCGTCGTCCCGCTGCTCCAGGAGCGGGGTGCGTTCCGCGCCGACTACGAGGGGACGACGCTGCGCGACCACCTCGGTCTCGCCCACCCCGACGCCGGCGCCGCGGCGGAGCGGGACGCGTCGTGAGGTTCCTGGCCATCACCCTGATCGTGCACGCCCCGGACCCGGTGACCGGGGCGCTGAAGCCGACCGCCGCGCGGTTCCGCGAGGTGCTCGACAACGCGCTGCTGGCCGAGGAACTGGGCTTCGACGGCTTCGGCGTGGGGGAGCGCCACGAGCGGCCGTTCCTCTCCTCCTCACCGCCCGTCGTGCTCAGCCACATCGCCGCCCTCACCTCCCGGATCCGGCTGTTCACCGCGGTGACCACGCTCAGCCTCCTCGACCCGGTGCGGGCCTACGAGGACTACGCGACGCTGGACCACCTGTCCGGCGGCCGCCTGGAGCTGATCATCGGCAAGGGCAACGGCACGGCGCAGCGCGAGCTGTTCCACGTCACCCCCGAGGACCAGTGGGACCGCAACGCCGAGAGCTACGAGGTGTTCCGCCGGCTCTGGCGGGAGGGGAAGGTGACCGCCGACACCCGGTTCCGTCCCGCGCTGAAGGACGCGCAGGCATGGCCGCGGCCGCTGCAGCAGCCGATCCGGGTGTGGCACGGCAGCGCCACCAGCAAGGAGTCGGTGGACCTCGCCGCGCGCTACGGGGACCCCCTGTTCTCGGCGAACGTCACCCACCCCGTCGAGCCGTACGCGGAACTGATCCGCCACTACCGCGAACGCTGGGCCCACCACGGCCACGACCCGGCCCGCATCGCGGTCGGCGCCGGGACGGCCGGCCTGTACGTCGCCCGCACCTCCCAGGAGGCGGTCGCCGCCTACCGCCCGGTGTTCGAGGCGCAGTCGGCGTTCCAGAAGCGGCTCGGCCTGGAACCGGTCTTCCCGACGCTGGAGGACTTCGTGGCGCGCAGTTCGGCGCTGGTCGGCAGCCCGCAGCAGGTCGTCGACAAGGTCCACCGTTACCACGAGCGGTTCGGCCACACGGTGCTGCACGTCCACGCGGACGCGGGCGGGCTGTCCCCCGACCGGCACCGCCGCTCGCTCGAGCTCTTCCAGTCCGAGGTCGCCCCGGTGCTGCGGCGCGCCATCCCGGACCCGCCGTTCGCCTGGGGCCCGGCCCCGGCCCCGGCCCCGTCCTCGCCCGAACCCGCCCATCGCTGAGGAGAACGCCCATCGTGTCCCGCACACCGCTCGGAGTCCTCGACCTCGTCCCGATATCGTCCGGCTCCACCGCCGCCGACGCCCTGCGCAACAGCATCGACCTCGCGCGGCGGGCCGAGGAGTCCGGCTACGCCCGCTACTGGTTCGCCGAGCACCACCTCAACCCCGGTGTCGCCGGCACCTCGCCCGCCGTCCTGCTGGCCCTCACCGCGGCCGCGACCTCCACGATCCGGCTCGGCTCGGGGGCCGTCCAGCTCGGCCACCGCACCGCCCTGTCCACGGTCGAGGAGTTCGGCCTCATCGACGCCCTGCACCCGGGGCGGCTCGACCTGGGGCTCGGCCGCTCCGGCGGACGCCCGCCGGGCGGTACGCCGGACCCGGTGCCGACCACGACACCCGTCGTGGACGGCCGGACGCCGGGCGGGCTGCGGATCCCGCCGAAGTTCTCCTTCGAGCACCTGCTCGGCTCACCGCGCATCGCGCTCCAGCGGCACCTCCTCCAGCAGCCGGGCGCCCGCTCCCAGGACTACGGCGAGCAGGTCGACGACATCCTGGCGCTGCTGCGCGGCACCTACCGCTCGGCGGACGGCGTCGAGGCGCACGTCGTGCCGGGGGAGGGTGCCGACGTCCAGGTGTGGATCCTCGGCAGCAGCGGCGGCCAGAGCGCCGAGGTCGCCGGCCGCCACGGACTGCACTTCGCCGCGAACTACCACGTCAGCCCAGGCAGCGTCCTGGAGGCGGTCGACGGCTACCGTGCCGCCTTCCAGCCGGGCGGCGTGCTCGACAAGCCCTACGTCAGCGTCTCCGCCGACGTCGTCGTCGCGCAGGACGACGCGAGGGCCCGTGAGCTCGCCACCGGCTACGCCCCCTGGGTCCGCAGCATCCGGACCGCCGAGGGCGCCATCGAGTTCCCCACCCCCGGACAGGCCCGGGCGCACCCGTGGACGGAAGCGGACCGGGCGCTGGTGGCCGACCGGGTCGAGACCCAGTTCGTCGGGTCGCCGCAGCGTGTCGCCGACCAGCTGGAGCAGCTCCAGGAGGCCACCGGCGCCGACGAGTTGATCGTGACCACCATCACCCACGACCACGAGGACCGGGTCCGTTCCCACCGGCTCCTGGCCGAGGAGTGGCACCGCCGCTGACGGTCCGGCGCGGCGCGGTCAGTCCCGCCCGGGCAGCAGGCCGCGCCGGAACGCTGCGACGAGGTGGACCGGCACCAGCTGTTCACGGCCGTCGGCGGTGACCGGGACCAGGTGGGGAGCCGCCGCCTTCCACCCGGCCCGGCGGTGACGGGTGTTGCTGCGGGAGGTCTTGCGTTTGGGTACGGCCATCGGAGTCTCCTGTACGGGTGGTGGGCGTGCGGTCAGCGGGAGGCGTACGGCAGCAGGGCCATCTCGCGGGCGTTCTTCACCGCCCGCGCGAGGGCCCGCTGCTGCCGGGCCGTGACGTGGGTGACCCGCCGGCTGCGGATCTTGCCCCGGTCGGAGACGAACTTCCGCAGCAGGTCGGTGTCCTTGTAGTCGACGTACTCGATGCCCACGGCGATGAGCGGATTGGGGCGGGGCTTGCGGGCGTCCTTGCCCCGGCCCCTGCCCCTGCCCTTGGCCGTGGCCGTGGGGTGTGGACGGTCGTCATGGTGCTGTCTCCGGTGGTCGTGGCGGCGTGCGGTTCAGACCGCGTGGTCGAGGAAGTCGTCGAAGGCGTGGGGGAGGCGGCGCCAGCCGGCCGGTCCGATCGCGTACTCGGCGTCCGTGAGCAGGCAGCGGTCGAGGGTGGCCGTCAGCCCTTCGCGGTCGAGGCCGGGCGAGGTGAAGGCGAGGTGCTGGCCGCGGTCGCCGTGTTCGGGATGCCAGTCCAGGGCGGCCGCCACGCGCCGTTCGGCCGGCACGGTCTCCCATGCCGTGTCGGGCAGTGCGGCGAGCCACGGCCCGACGTCCTCGATGCACAGCGCACCACCGGCCGCCTCCCAGGAGAACAGGGTGTCGGGGTGGTCGGCCAGCCAGAAGCGGCCGCGGCTGCGGGCGGCGGCGCAGCTGAGGTCCTCCAGCGCCGCGTGCAGCCGGCCAGGGTGGAAGGGGCGGGCGGCGCGCCACACCAGGGTCCATGGCGGATACTATACAGAACTGGTTTTCATTTCCAATAAGCTCGGTGGGTGCTCCGCCGGCCCACCGGACGACAGAACGGACCGTCATGCCCGCACACTGCCAACTCACCGGCCGCAAGCCCGGCTTCGGCAACTCCGTCTCGCACTCGCACCGGCGCACCAGGCGCCGCTTCGACCCGAACGTCCAGCACAAGCGCTACTGGCTGCCCGGCGAGGGCCGCACCGTCCGGCTCACGCTGAGCGCCAAGGGCATCAGGACCGTGGACCGCATCGGCATCGAGAAGGCCGTCGCCGTCATCCGCGCGCGGGGAGGGAAGGTCTGATGGCCAGGACCGGCAAGATCGCGAAGAACGAGCGGCGCAAGGCCGTCGTCGCGCGGTTCGCCGCACGCCGCGCCGAGCTGAAGGACGTCCTGCGCCGGCCCACGGCCACCCCGCAGGAGAAGGCCGCGGCGCGGCGGGTGCTGGACCGGCAGCCCCGCGACGCCAGCGCCACCCGGGTCCGCAACCGGGACGCCCTCGACGGGCGGCCCCGCGGTCACCTGCGGGCGTTCGGCCTCTCCCGGATCAACGTGCGCGCCCAGGCCCACGTGGGCCACCTCCCCGGCGTGCGCAAGGCCTCCTGATGACACCGCCCTCGGCACGCCCCACCCCCGGCAC
>NZ_JARAVO010000002.1:0-113635 GCF_033792805.1 Streptomyces sp. PA03-1a | reverse complement strand
CGGGAGCGGGTGTTTTTTTTAAAAGACAGGCCCTCGGTGGTGTTCCGGGACGACCGCCACCGAGGACGCCCCCTGCCTCCCGTACCCCCTGCCCACTCGAAGCGGACGCCGTCGCGCCGGGATGGAGTGCCCCCATGGCTCGTTCAGCTGTACTCGCACGTCTCAGATGGCCCGTGCCGCGTCGGCCCGGCGGCATGCGCAGGGCCGCCCTGCCCGCGCTCGCCGCCACCGCGCTCGCCACGGCCCTCGCCGTACCCGCCGCCGCGTCGCCCGCCGCGCCCGCGTCCTCCGCCTCCTCCGCGTCCCAGGCGGAGGCCGCCGGATCCCAGGCCGCCCCCGTGGTGGCCGCCAAGCCCTACATGGGGTGGAGCAGCTGGAGCCTGGAGTCGACCAACTTCCCCGGCTACGGCGGGTCCTGGCTCACCGAGCCCCATGTGCTGCAGCAGGCCGACATCCTGGCCTCCAAGCTGAAGCGGCACGGCTACGAGTACGTCAACGTCGACGCCGGCTGGAACGTCGGCAGCGAGACGAACAAGAGCCTCTCCGACGAGTACGGCCGCCCCGTCGCGGACCCCGTGAAGTTCCCGCACGGCATGAAGTGGCTCGGCGACCAACTGCACGCCAAGGGAATGAAGTTCGGGCTCTACCTGGCGGTGGGCCTGTACATCGACACGTACAACGACGGCAAGACGCCGATCCACGGCGCGCCGGGGTGCACGACCAAGGACATCGTCTACCCCGACCTGCGCAAGACCAGCGGCTGGGACAACGTCTCCTACCAGCTGAACTTCGCCAGCCCGTGCACCGAGAAGTACATCCAGTCCGTCGCCGACCAACTGGCGGGCTGGGGCGTGGACTTCCTGAAGATGGACGGTGTCGGGCCCGGCTCCAACCAGGGCGACGCGGCGCACGACAACGTGCCCGACGTCAAGACCTGGCACGCCGCGCTGCAGCGGACCGGCCGCCCCATCCAGTTCATCCTCTCCTGGTCGCTCAGCCACGACAAGGCCGACGTCTGGAAGGAGAACTCCAACGGCTGGCGCGTGGACACCGACGTCGAGTGCTACTGCGACACCCTCGTGACCTGGAACAACTCGGTCAAGCAGCGGTGGAACGACGTCGTCCCCTGGATCGACGACGCCGGGCCGGGGCACTGGAACAACCTCGACTCCCTCGACGTCGGCGCCGGCCCGCTCGACGGCCTCAACGAGGTCGAGCGGCAGAGCCACATGACGCTCTGGGCCATCGAGAGCGCCCCGCTCTACATCGGCGACGACCTCACCAAGCTCGACCCGTACGGTCTGTCGCTGCTCACCAACGACGAGGTCATCGCCGTCGACCAGGCCGGCAACCCGGCCAAGCCGCTCAGCCAGGACAGCCCGCAGCAGGTCTGGTACGCCCGCAACGCCGACGGCAGCTACACGGTGGCCCTGTTCAACCTCGGCAAGGGCTACTCCGACGTGACCGCCGACTGGAGCGAGCTGGGCATCAGCGGCAAGCCCGCCGTCCGTGACCTGTGGAGCCGCAAGAACCTCGGCAAGGTCGCCGACGGCTTCACCGACAACCTGCCGCCGCACGGTTCCCGGCTGCTGCGCGTCACCCCGGCGAACGTCACCGGAAAGCCCGGTGTCCCGCTCGGCGTGCGCGCCGCCGCGTCCACGGCCGGCAGCGTCTCGCTCACCTGGGACGCGGTGAACACCGGCACCGCCACCACCGGTTACGACGTGTACGCGGGCGCCGCCAAGGTCGCCACGGTGGACGGCACCTCCGCCACCGTCACCGGGCTGCAGGCCGCCACCGGGTACGCCTTCACCGTGGTCGCCCGCGACGGCCGCGGCCGTACGTCCGCGCCGAGCAACGCCGTCCCCCTCACCACCCCCGCGGCCGACGGGCCCACCTCCTACGAGGCCGAGGCGTCCGGCAACCCCCGCACCGGCAACGCGAGCGTCGGTGACTGCTCCCGGTGCTCCGGCGGCAAGAAGGTCGGCAACCTGGGCGGCGACGCCTCCGTGACGATCAAGGACGTGACGGCGCCGAAGGACGGCACCTACCTGATGGAGGTGGACTTCACCGACGGCTCCTCGGGGCGCACGGCCGTGGTCACCGTCAACGGCACCGCCTTCCAGCTCCCGTTGCACGGCGGCAACGACAACGACTGGGGCCGCCCGCGGTCGGTCACCGTGCCCGTCCACCTGAAGGCCGGGGCCAACACGATCGCCTTCGGCAACCCGTCCGACTACGTCTCCGACGTCGACCGGATCTCCGTCTGACCGACGGCCGGTCCGGCATCGGGCACCGTCCCATCCACCCGTCCGACCCGACGCACGCAAAGGAGAGTGCCGTGGTGGTCACATCGCAGGACAACCACACGACGCCGGTGGCACCACCGTCCGGCGCAGCCGGCGCGGGGGCCACCACGGCCTCTTCCACCCCCGGGACCCGCGGGCCGCTGAAGGCGCGCAAGCACACCGGCGGCCGCAGGCCCGGGCGCGTGACCGCGACCCGGTCCGCGGCGGCCAGGCGGCGGGACCTGCCGGTCGCGCTGCTGCTGATCCTGCCCGCCGTGGTGGGGTTCACGATCTTCTACGCCTACCCGACCCTGCGCGGCATCTACCTCGGCTTCACCGAGTTCCACGTCCTCACACCGCCGCGCTGGGTGGGACTGGCCAACTTCCACGAGATGTTCGGCGACGGGGTCTTCTGGCACTCCCTCCTCGTCACCCTCTGGTTCGTGGTCCTGTCCGTCGTCTTCGGCACCCTGATCTCCCTGGTGACCGCGGTCGTGCTGCACCGCGTCACCGACTCCTCGATGCTGCGCGGCGTGATGCTGCTGCCCTTCCTCATCTCCAACGTCATCGCTGCCCTGGTGTGGCAGTGGATGCTCGACCCGCACCTCGGCGTCATCAACATCGTGCTCGACCACGTCATCGGCCACCCGGTCCTGTTCTTCGGCAGCGGTCCGTGGGCCATCCCCTCGCTCGCCGCCATCAGCGTCTGGAAGTGGATGGGCTACTACTCCCTGCTGATCTTCGCGGGGCTGCAGACCATCCCGTCCACCATCTACGAGGCCGGCCGGGTGGACGGCGCGAGCGAGTTCCAGATGTTCCGCCGGCTGACCGTGCCGCTGCTGCGGCCGATCCTCGTGATGGTGGTCGTCCTGACGGTGATCAACGCCTTCCAGGTCTTCGACATCGTCGCCGTCACGACCAGGGGCGGCCCCGCCAACGCCTCGAACGTGCTGCAGATGTACATCTACGACAAGGCCTTCCGCCAGTTCGACTTCGGCTACGCCGCGACCATGTCGCTGGCCCTGTTCGTCCTGCTCATCACGGTCACCTTCACCCAGCTCCGGCTCGCGCGGGCCGACGAATCCGACCTGAACTGAAGGAGGCCCCCGATGACGGTCACCCTGGCACCCCGTACGAAGACCGTGCGGCGCCCCCGTACCCGCAAGGCGACCCCCGGCCGGATCGTGGCCTGGGCCTACCTCGGCCTCGTGTCGCTGATCACCCTCTTCCCCTTCTACTGGATCGTGCGCACCGCGCTGTCCAACAACTACCGGCTGGCCACCGACCCCTCCTCGCCGCTGCCCGTCGGCTTCACCTTCGGCGCCTTCAAGCGGGCGCTGGGCCTGGCCTCCATCGCCGAGGCCCAGGCCCAGGGCGGCTCGGGCGCGTCCCTCGACATCGCGCTGTACCTGCGCAACTCGCTGATCTACGCGTCAGTGCAGACCGTGCTCATCGTGCTGTTCTCCTCCTGCGCGGCCTACGCCTTCTCCCGGCTGCACTGGCGCGGCCGCAACCTGGTGTTCGGCGTCCTCATCAGCGCGCTGATGGTGCCGAGCGTCTTCACGCTGCTGCCGAACTTCGTGTTCATCAAGGACGTCGGCCTCACCAACACCTTCGCCGGTCTCATCCTCCCCGGCGGGCTCTTCCAGGCGTTCACGGTGTTCTTCCTGCGGCAGTTCATGCTCGGCCTGAGCAGCGAGATCGAAGAGGCCGCGATCATCGACGGCGCGGGACCGCTGCGGATCCTCTACCGCATCATCCTGCCGATGTCGGCCGCGCCGATCGCCACCGTGTCGCTGCTGATGTTCGTCAACGCCTGGAACGACTACATGTGGCCGCTGCTGGTCACCAACGACGCCAGTGTGCAGCCGCTGACGCTCGCCCTCGGCGTCTTCAAGCAGTCCTCGCCGCAGGCCGCCCCCGACTGGGCCGGGTTGATGGCCGCCTCCCTGATCGCGGCGCTGCCGATGCTGCTGCTCTTCCTCGCCTTCGGCAAGCGGATCGTCAACTCCATCGGCTTCTCCGGGCTCAAGTGACCCCGCACGCGCACCAGGACGGCACCCCATGAACCCCACTGACCTGCTGCTCGGCTGGCCCGCGCCCGCGGCCGACTGGAACGAGGCCGCCCCGGTCGGCAACGGCCGGCTCGGCGCGATGGTCTTCGGCGGCACCCACCGTGCCCGGATCCAGATCAACGACTCCACCGTGTGGTCCGGCACCCCCGGCGGACCGGCGAAGGCGCTCGCCGACGTCGTCGCCGCCGGCGCCGGCCCGCGGCGGCTCGCGGAGGTCCGCGACGCGCTCCGCGCCGGCGACCCGCACCGCGCCGAGGAACTCCTGATGGCCTTCGAGGGCCCGTACAGCCAGGAGTACCTGCCCTACGCCGACCTGTGGCTGACGGTGTCCGGGGCGCAGGACGCCACGTACCGGGGCCGCACCCTCAACCTCGACAGCGGGATCGCCGAGGACGCCTTCGACCTGTCCTGCGGGATCTCGGTCCGCCGCCGGACCTGGGCCGGCGCCGCCGACGGGACCCTGTGCACCGACCTGGCCGCGCGGGGCGGCACCGTGGACCTGCGCCTGGAACTCACCACCCCCCTCCGGGAGGTGCACCGCACCGCCGGCCCCGAAGGGGTCGTCCTCGGCGTGGAGATCCCCGTCGACGGGGCACCCGCCCACGAACCGGACGTACCGGAGCCGCTGCGGTACGCGGACGGCCCCGTCGACGGCTACGACCCCTTCGGCGCGATCGCCCTGCGGGTGGCCACCGACGGGGAGGTCACCGCCGACGGCGCAGCCCTCCGCGTCACCGGCGCCACCCGGCTCCTCGCGGTGGTGGCGAGCTCCACCGGGGCGCTGCGTCACTGGCGGGGCCTCGACGCCCCCGCCGACCGCGCCGCCCACCTCGGCTCCGCCGCGGACAGCGCCGCCCGGGCCGCCGAACGCGGCACCGAGGACCTGCTCAAGGCCCACGAGAGCGACCTGCGCGCACTCCTCGGCGGCACCTCGCTGCGCATCGGACCGCGCCGCTCGGGCACCTACGACGTTGCCCGCGACATCCTCTCCGGCGACGACGAACTCCTCACCGCGACCGTGCTGTTCCAGCTCGGCCGCTACCTCCTGGCCTCCGCCTCCCGGCCGCACGCCGGCCCGCCCGCCAACCTCCAGGGCATCTGGAACGCCGACCTTCGCCCGGCCTGGTCGTCGAACTACACCATCAACATCAACACCCAGATGAACTACTGGGGCGCGGAGGCCGCCGGCCTCGGCCCCTGCCACGAGCCGCTGTTCGACCTCCTGGACCGCGTCGCCGGACACGGCCGGGACGTCGCCGAGCAGCTGTACGGCGCCCGCGGCTGGGTCGCCCACCACAACACCGACATGTGGGGCTGGGCCCTGCCCGTCGGCAGGGGCCACGGCGCCGCGTCCTGGGCGATCTGGCAGATGGGCGGCGCCTGGCTGGCCCAGCACCTGTGGGACCACTGGGAGTTCACCCAGGACACCGCCTTCCTGCGCGAACGCGCCTGGCCGCTGCTCAGCGGCTGCGCCGAGTTCCTGCTCGACTGGCTGGTGGACGACGGCACCGGCCGGCTGGACACCCTCCCCTCCACCTCGCCCGAGAACCACTACCTCACCCCCGACGGCTCCATGGCCTCGCTCACCCGCTCCTCCGCGATGGACATGGCCCTCACCCGGGCCGTCCTCGAGCGCACCGCGCGCACCGCCGCGCTCCTCGGCATCGACACCCCGCTGGACGGCCGCATCGCCGACGCGCTGCCGAAGCTGCACCCGCCGCGGACCGCCGCGGGCGGCTGGCTGCAGGAGTGGGCCGACGACCTCCCCGAACAGGACCCCCGGCACCGCCACCTGTCCCAGATGGTCACCGTCCACCCGCTCGGCCAGGTCGACCCGGACCGCACCCCGGAACTCGCCGCCGCCGCGACGGCCCTGCTGGACCGCCGCGGACCCGGCGCGATGGGCTGGTCCTGGGCGTGGAAGATCGCCCTGCGCGCCCGGCTGCGCGACGCCGCCACGGCCCGCTCGCTCCTCCTGGAGGCGACCCGCCCGTTCGACGGCGACCCGGACACCGACGCGCCCGTCGACGGCTCGGAGTGGGGCGGCCTGCTCCCCAACCTCTTCTCCACCCACCCGCCGTTCCAGATCGACGGCACCTACGGCTTCATGGCCGCGCTCACCGAGATGGTGCTGCAGAGCCACGACGGCACCGTCCACCTGCTCCCCGCGCTCCCGGCGCAGTGGCCCGACGGCGAGGCCGCCGACCTGCGCTGCCGCGGCGGCCTGGCCGCCGACTTCGCCTGGCGCGACGGCGCCCTCACCTCCGTGACGCTGCGCCGGCACGCCGGGGACAACGCCGAACCGGTGACGGTCCGCCACCGCGACCGCGCCGTCCGGGTGCACGTCGCCACCGGCACCGCCGTCACCCTCGACGCCGACCTCACCCCGTGCGGGGAGGCCCGGCCGTGCTGACCGAGAACGACGTCCCCGAGCTGTGGGCCTACCGCAGCAGCTACCGCGAGCCCGCCGACTTCGACGCCTTCTGGAAGGACACCCTGGACGCCGCCCGCGTCCACGAGCCCCGGCTGGAGCTCACCCCGGTCGAGACCGACCTGGAGACCGTGGACGTCTACGACGCGGTGTTCCCCGGCTTCGGGGGCCACCCGGTGCACGGCTGGCTGCGGCTGCCGCGCCACCGCAGCGGCGCCCTGCCCGCGGTCGTGCAGTTCCACGGCTACGGCAGCGGACGCGGCGCCCCCGTCGAGGACCTGCTGTGGGCCTCCGCGGGGTACGCCCACCTGCTGGTGGACACCCGCGGCCAGGGCGGTGCCTGGGCGGGCGGCGGCGCCACCGGCGACCCGGTCGGCAGCGGCCCCTCGCACCCCGGGTTCCTCACCCGCGGCATCGAGGACAAGGACACCTACGTCTACCGCCGCGTCTTCACCGACGCCGTCCGCGCCGTGGAGGCCCTGCGCACCTCGCCGCACGCCGACCCCGACCGCGTCGCGGTGACCGGACCCAGCCAGGGCGGCGGCATCGCCCTGGCGGTCGCGGGACTCGTACCCGGACTGCGCGCCGCGCACTTCCAGGCGCCGTTCCTGTGCGACGTCCGGCAGGCCACCCGGCTCACCGGCGAACAGCCGTACGCGGAGCTCATCGGCTACCTCGGCGCCCGCCGGGACCGGGTCGAGCAGACCTTCCGGACCCTCGGCTACTTCGACGGCCTCGCCTTCGCCCGCCGTGCCACCGCGCCCGCCTGGTTCTCCGCCGGACTGCGCGACGAGGTGTGCCCGCCGGCCACCACCCTCGCCGCCTACCACCTCTACGGCGGGCCCCGGCAGATGCGGCTGTGGGAGTTCAACGGCCACGACGCCGGCGGCCCCGAGGACCTGGTCCTCGCCCTGAGCGCGTTCCGCGCACTCCTCAAGACGTCGTCCCACCACCCTCACCAGGAACCGTCCCGAAAGAAGGAATCATGAGAATTCGCAGAGTCGTCGCGCTCGGGGCCACGCTCACCCTCGCCGCGGTGCTGTCCGCCTGCTCCTCCGGCTCGGACTCCGCGGGCGGCGGTTCGCAGACCGTCAACTGGTGGACCTGGGACGACAAGCAGGCGGCCGCGTACAAGACCTGCGCCGCGGACTTCGAGAAGGCCAACCCCGGCACGACCGTCAAGATCTCGCAGTACAACGTCGACGACTACTTCACCAAGCTGACCGCCGGCTTCGTCGCGGGCAACGCCCCCGACGCCTTCCAGAACAGCGTCCAGTTCTTCCAGGCCTACGCAGGCCAGCACCAGCTGCTGGCGATGGACGACTTCATCGCCAAGGACAAGTTCGACCTGTCCCGCTTCTCCGTCGGGGTGAACGCCTGGAAGTTCACCGACGGCAAGCAGTACGCGCTGCCGCTGGACTGGGCCGCGGCCGGCCTCTACTACGACCAGGACGCCCTGGCCAAGGCCGGCTACAGCAAGAGCGACGTCGACTCCGTGACGTGGAACCCCGACGACGGCGGCGAGTTCGGCAAGATGATCGCCCACCTCACCGTCGACGAGAAGGGGCGCCGCGGCGACCAGCCCGGTTTCGACAAGACCCACGTCAAGACCTTTGGCTTCGGCCAGATCGCGGCCAAGGACTTCATCGGCCAGACCTCCTGGAGCCCGTTCGCCTCCAGCACCGGGTGGCGGCTCGGCGACAAGGAGAGCTGGCCCACGGTCTTCAACTACGGCGACCCGCGCCTGGTGAAGACGCTCAACTGGGCGCGCTCCCTGACGGAGAAGGGGTACGCGCCGAAGATCGGCGAGTTCACCTCCAGCGTCAGTGACGTCGACCTGCTCTCCTCCCACAAGGTGGCGATGGAGATGGGCGGTTCCTGGTCCGCCTCCACCTTCGCCAAGATCCCGGGCGTCAAGACCGGCGTCGCGGCGCCCCCGTACGGCCCCGACGGCAAGACCCGCGCGGTGATGAGCAACTCCAACGGCAACAACATCTGGGCGGGCACCAAGAACCCCGAGCTGGCCTGGAAGTGGGTGTCCTACATGGGCTCCGAGGACTGCCAGTCCAAGGCCGCCCGCACCGGCACGTTCTTCCCGTCCATCCCCGCCTCCATGGACGCCGCGACGAAGGCCCTGGCCGGTGACGGCGTCGACCTGTCGGTCTTCACCAGCATGCTGAAGGACAAGGTCCTCTACCCGTCCCCGGTCTACGGCAACGGCGCCGCGGTGCAGGACGCCCTGAACCCGCTCTTCGAGGCCTACTTCGCCGGGCAGAAGGACGACTCCGTCTTCGCGGACATGCAGGACCAGAGCAAGACCCTCCTCGCGAAGAACTGAGCCACCGGCAGCGAACCGAGCCCCCGCCGCCGGACGGCCCCGACCCCGGGGCCGTCCGGCGGCGGGGCACACCGAAAGGACTCCCCCCTCATGGCAGACACCACCGCGCGGATCGTCCCGCTGCGCGCGGCCGGCACCGCGTTCGTCGTCGAACTCACCGAGCCGGTGCCCAGGGTCCTCCACTGGGGGGCCGACCTCGGCCCGCTGTCCGCCGACGACCTCGCCGCCCTCAGCCTGACCGCCGAGCCCGCCGTGCTCAACAACTCCCCCGACACCCCGCGCCGTTTCACCGTCTGGCCCACCGAGGCGGACGGCTGGGCCGGCACCCCCGCGCACCACGGGCACCTCGACGGCGGTGCCGCCGCCCCCCGCCTGACCACGACGGGCACCGCCGTCCGCCAGGACGCCGAGGGCGGCGAACTGGCCGTCTCCCTCACCGACGCGGTGGCGGGGCTCGACATCACGATCACCTACCGGCTGGAGCCCTCCGGAGTGCTCGCCGTCCACAGCGAGATCACCCGGCAGCGGACGGCGGACCCGGCCCCGTACGACCTCGCGCAGGTCACCGCGCTGCTCCCGCTGCCCCGCCGGGCGGGCGAGATCCTCGACTTCACCGGCAAGTGGAGCCGCGAACGCTCCCCGCAGCGCCGCCCCCTCGCCCACGGCACCTACGCCCGTGAGGTCCGGCGCGGCAAGCCCGGCCTGGACTCGCCCTACCTCGTGGCCGTCGGCGTGCCCGGTTTCGGCTTCCGCGAGGGCGAGGTGTGGGGCCTGCACGTCGCGTGGAGCGGCGACCAGCGCTACCTCGTCGAGCAACTGCCCGAGGGCGCCGGCGTCCACGCCGCCGTGCTCGGCGGCGGCGAACTGCTGCGCGCCGGCGAGGTCCGGCTCGCACCCGGCGACACCCACCGCACGCCCGTCTGCCACTACGCCTGGTCCGGCACCGGGCTCGACGGCCTCGCCGACCGCTTCCACACCCTGCTCCGGGACCGCCCGGGTCACCCGCGCCGCCCGCGCCCGGTCATCCTCAACAGCTGGGAGGCGGTCTACTTCGACCACGACCCGGAACGCCTCCTGCGGCTCGCCGACCGCGCGGCCGAGGTCGGCGTGGAGCGCTTCGTGCTGGACGACGGCTGGTTCCGCGGCCGCCGCTCCGACCGCGCGGGGCTCGGCGACTGGACGGTCGACCGGGAGGTGTGGCCCGCCGGGCTGGCGCCGCTCGCCGACCACGTGCGCTCCCTGGGCATGGAGTTCGGCCTGTGGGTCGAACCCGAGATGGTCAACCTCGACTCGGACCTGGCCCGCGAGCACCCCGACTGGGTCCTCGCCCCCGCGCGCGGCGCCGGCCCACCGGCCCGCCACCAGCACGTCCTCGACCTCTCCCACCCCGGCGTCGTCACCCACCTGCTGGGAGCGCTGGACGCCCTGATCGGGGAGTACGGCATCGCCTACCTCAAGTGGGACCACAACCGCGAGGTGCACGAGGCGGTGAGCGGCCCGGCCGACCGCCCGGTGGCACACGCCCAGGTCGAGGCGCTCTACCGACTGCTGGACACCCTCAGGCAGCGCCACCCGGCCCTGGAGATCGAGAGCTGCGCCAGCGGCGGCGGCCGCGTCGACCTGGGCATCCTCGCCAGGACCGACCGGGTGTGGGCCTCCGACTGCAACGACCCCGTGGAACGGCAGTCCATCCAGCGCTGGACGGGCCAACTGCTGCCCCCCGAACTGGTCGGCGCCCACGTGGGCCCCACCCCCAGCCACACCACCGCACGCGTCGGCTCCGACACCTTCCGCCTGGCCACCGCGCTCTTCGGCCACCCCGGCATCGAACAGGACATCACCCGCTGCACCCCGGAGGAACGGGCCCGGCTCACCGCGTGGACGGCCCTGTACCGGGAACTGCGCCCGCTGCTGCACGGAGGGCGCACCGTCCGCGCCGACCTCCAGGGGGACGCGACGCTGCTGCACGGCGTCGTCGCCCACGACGCCACGGCCGCGCTCTACTGCTGGGCCCGCGTGGCGACCTCCCCCGAGGGCCAGTCCGGCCGGGTGCCGCTGCCCGGCCTCGCCCCCGCCCTCCGCTACCGCGTGCGCGTCCGCACCGACATCGGCCTGCCGTCCTTCCACCAGACAAGCGGCCCGGCCTGGCTCACCGAGGCGATCGACGACCGCCTCACCCTCCCCGGCACGCTGCTCACCGCCGCCGGACTGCCGATGCCGCAACTCAACCCCGAGCAGGCCCTCCTGATCGAGGTACGGCAGGCCGACTGAGCGGCCGGCTCCGAGGCCCGGCCTACAGCGTTCCGGCGTCGGGCCAGTGGGACCAGGGGCCGGCCGAGGCGGGCGACGCGCCGCCGCGCCGGTCCCCCTACTCCTCCTCGGGGTCCCCGGGGGCCGTGGCCTGACGGCCGAGCCAGTACAGGGCCGTGTCCACGTCGCGGGCGGTCCAGCCGTCCGCGTCGGGGCCGGAGCGGACGAGGAGGTCGTCGAGGAGGTCCATGTAGCGGCCGTAACGGCCCGGCGCCGGCGTCAGCTGGTAGCCCAGCCGCTCCAGGCCGAACTGCGCGCGGCGGTCGTAGACGGCCATCCGGTCCGGCGCGGCGGCCGTGAGCAGCGCCGAGGCCAGCGCGTCGCCGTGGCGGCAGCCGGGCAGGCCGAGCAGGGCCTTGCGGCCGCGGCGGGCGGCCGCGCCGCGCGGGGCGTCCTGGTCGCGGACCGCGTGCACGGCCTCGGCGGTGACGGCCCGGACCTCCGCGTCGCGCAGGTTCATCAGCTCGACCACCCACGCGGTGCTCGCCTGCAGCCGCTTCCACACCACCAGCGCGGCGATGTCGGTCTTGCCCAGGCTGCCGGTGTCCCGGGCGCGTTCCGTGACCTCCGTCAGCACCTCGTCGTACGCGGCCGGGACCGCGGCGCGGTACGCCTCGCGGGCGGTGGACAGGGTGGACCAGACCCCGTCGGGGAGCGGGGTGAGGGCGGCGGTCGCGGATGCGTTCATGGACCGATGGTGACCCGACTCGGCCCGCTCCGCGTGCACTTGGCCGCTTGTGATCGGTTCGGTGCGATGTGTCGCCAGGAAGGATCAGATCCAGCCACGGGCGCCGGCCTCCACTCCGGCCTGGAAACGCGTCGTCGCATCCAGCCGTGCCATGAGCGCGGCGATGCGGCGCGTCGCCGTCCGTGTGCTCAGCCCCAGCTGACGGGCGATCGCCTGGTCCTTGAGCCCGGCACGGAGCATCGTCAGCAAGGCGACCTCCTCCGGGGTGGGGCCCTCCTCGCCGGCCGCCGGTGCCGGTGCGCCGATCGGCTCGGCCCGCTCCCAGTACGCCTCGTACAGCTCGATGAGGGCATCCAGCAGACCCGAGGGGTGCACCACGGCGAGGCTGTCGTAGACCCCGCCGACCAGAGGGACGAGGGCCACCCGGCGGTCGATGATGTGCAGCTTGAAAGGGAGGCTGGGCAGGATCCGGGCCTGCTCGCCGAGCGCCGCCATCTCCAGCACCGTCTCGAAACGGCCGGGCCGCTCCATGGACTCCGGGCAGTAGACCGAGCGGACGTCGACGCCGCGGCGGGCCCAGGCGGCGGTCGACGCCTTCTCGGCCTCGTTGGTGTGGGGGAGCCCGTCCGCGCGGTCCAGGTACGGCGGCTTGTCGAGGACCCAGATGTGCGTGCTGACCGAGCGGTTGAGCTCGTCGATGCGCGGCGCGACCACGTCGCGTCCCGACAGCACCTCCACCAGGCTGCCCGGATCGCTGCGCAGCCGTCCGGCCCGGTACTCCTCGGTGAGGTCGTCGACGACCGACCGCAGCCCGGTGAAGGCCGCCTCGGCCTCCAGCCGCCGCTGGTCGAGCAGGGCGGTGAGCGCGGTGGCGGGACCCACGGGGCGGTACCCGCCGCTGCCGTCACGGCGCAGCAGACCGAGCCCGGCCAGCCGGGCCACGGCGCGACGGACGCGGTCCGGAGGGACCCCGGCGGTTCTTGCGTACTCCGTGGGACCGAGGTCCGCCCGGGCCAGGAAGGCGCGGTAGACCTCCTCGTCGAACCGGCTGATACCCAGGGCCTGCAGCACGTACGCGCTCCTCGTGGTGGCGTGGTCCGCCAGCTGTCCGAAGACGCCACAAGATTATCTGGACATCAACCCGCCGTGGGCCGTTCACTTTTGAATCGTTGCCAACACCCGTACCGCGGAGCGGCGGTCCCGCATCGGCCCCGTGCACCCCGCCGCGCCCGGACGCGCAGTGATGTCCCTGGCCTCTTCCCTCTGGAGGACCGAAAGTGACCTCGAAGTCACGCACCAGACCGGCCGCCCTGGTGGCGGCCACCGCCGTCGCACTGGCCCTTTCGTCCGCCGTGCCCTCCCAGGCCGCTCCCACCGCTCCCGCCGCCGGTCCCAGGCCGGTCCCCGTGGCGGGCCACCTCGCCGCCGGCCGCTACATCGTCACCCTCGCCGACCGGCCGATCGCGGCCTACCGGGGCGGAGTCGACGGCATACCCGGCACCGCCCCGGCGCCGGGCGCCAAGGTCGACCTGGCCGACGCGGACGCCGTGCGCTACCGCGCGCACCTCACCGAGGCCCAGCGCGCCACGGCCGCCTCGGTGGGCGCAAGGATCAAGCGCCAGTACGCGGTGGTCACCAACGGGTTCACCGCCGATCTGTCCGCCGCGCAGGTGGCGGAACTCTCCAAGGCCCCCGGCGTGCTGTCGGTCGCGCCCGACACCCTCAACAAGGTCTCCGACGACCGCAACTCCCAGGACTTCCTCGGGCTCACCGGGCGGCACGGGCTGTGGTCCGCCCTCGGTGGCGCCAAGAAGGCCGGCCGCGGTGTCGTCGTCGGCGACATCGACACCGGCATCTGGCCCGAGAGCCGCTCCTTCACGGCCGCACCGCTGGGCACCGCGCGGCCCACCGCCAAGGACCCGTACCGCCCCTACCGCAAGGGCGACAAGGTTGTCATGCGGAAGGCGGACGGCGGCACCTTCACCGGAACCTGCCAGGCCGGGGAGGAGTTCACCGCCGGTGCCTGCAACGGCAAGCTGATCAGCGCCCGTTGGTTCGGCGACGCATGGCTGGCCCGCGTGCCACCGGAGCGCCGCGCGGACTACGTCTCCGCACGGGACGGCGAGGGCCACGGCACGCACACCGCGTCCACCGCGGCGGGCAACAGCGGCGTCGACGTCACGGTCGAAGGGCGCCGGCTCGGCGAGGTCTCCGGCGTCGCGCCGGCCGCCACGATCGCCGTCTACAAGGCGTTCTGGACCGGCAAGGCGGCCGGCGACAGCGGCGGCATGACCTCCGACATCGTCGCGGCCGTCGACCAGGCGGTCGCCGACGGCGTCGACGTCCTCAACTACTCCGCGGGCTCGATCGTCGAGACCGCGCCGGACTCCCCGGTCCAGGCGGCCTTCCGCACCGCCGCGGCCGCGGGCGTCTTCGTCGCCACCGCGGCCGGCAACTCCGGTCCCGAGGTCTCCTCCGCCGACAACGTCGCCCCGTGGACGACCACGGTGGCCGCGAGCACCCTGGCGTCCTACGAGGCCACCGTGCGCCTCGGCAACGGCGACACCTACGTCGGCGGAAGCACCACCGTGGACTCCCCGCTCGGCCCGAAGCCCCTCGTACTGGCCGAGAAGGTGAAGAACCCCGGTGCCTCGACGACCGACGCCGCCCTGTGCCAGGACGGCACCCTCGACCCGGCGAAGGCCGCCGGCGCGATCGTGGTCTGCGACCGGGGGGTCAACCCGCGCGTCGACAAGTCCCACGAGGTGCAGCGGGCCGGCGGCGTCGGCATGGTCCTGGTCAACGTCAGCGACCTCGACACCGACGGCGACCTGCACGCGGTGCCCACGGTGCACCTCAACACCCCCGGTGCCACCGACGTCCGGGCGTACGCCGCCACCACCGGGGCCGAGGTGAGCCTGCTCCCGGGCGGCACGACCGGCCAGCCGTACCCGCAGATCGCGCCGTTCTCCTCGCGCGGGCCGTCGACCACGAACAACGGCGACCTGCTCAAGCCCGACATCGCCGCCCCGGGCGTCGGCATCCTCGCGGCCGTGGCGCCCGCCTCCAACTTCGGCCACGACTACGACTTCATGACCGGCACCTCGATGGCGACCCCGCACATCGCCGGCCTCGCGGCGCTCTACCTCGCCGAGCACCCCACGTGGTCCCCGATGGCGGTGAAGTCCGCCATGATGACGACCGCCGTCGACACGAAGACGGCGACCGGCGCGAAGAACACCGACCTGTTCGCGCAGGGCGCCGGTGAGGTGCGGCCGGCCGGCATGTTCGAGCCGGGCCTGGTCTACGACTCCACGGAGAAGGACTGGCTCGCCTACCTGGAGGGGCTCGGTGTCGACACCGGCAGCGGTGTGAGGGCCGTCGACCCCAGCGACCTCAACTACCCGACGATCGCCGTCGGTCAGATGGTCGGCTCCCAGACGGTGACCCGGACCGTCACCGCCGTGGACCCGGGTACGTACCGGGCCTCCGTCTCGGTGCCCGGGGTCAAGGCCACCGTGCACCCGTCCGTGCTGCACTTCCGCAAGGCCGGGCAGAAGGCCACCTTCACCGTCACCTTCCAGCTGACGACGGGAAGGTCCGGCGAGACGGTGACCGGCGACCTCACCTGGCGGCACGGCCGCACCGCCGTGCGCAGCCCGGTCGTCCTCACCCCGTGGAGCCTGCTGGCCCCGGCGCAGGTGACGGGTCCCGCCGGCAGCGGCAGCGTCTCCTTCCAGGTGACCCCCGGCACGACGTCCCTCCCGGTGACCCCGCGCGGACCCGTCGCGGCCACCCCGGTCCACAACACGGTGTCCACGGACAAGCCCGAGCAGGACTTCGCGTTCACGGTGCCTGAGGGCACCCAGGCCGGGCAGTTCTTCGTGACCCCGGACCATCCCGAGGCCAAGCTGTCCCTGCTGCTCGCGTACGACCCGGGCGACGGCCAGACGCCTTACGTCGTGGGGGACCTGGCGCTCGACCAGACCAGGCCGGTGGTGAGCCTGCCGAGCATGAAGGCGGGCACCTACCTGGCCATCGTCGTGACGCTGGGCAGCCAGCCGGAGCTGACGGAGATCCCCTTCTCCTTCCAGGCCAACCTGATCGGCCCGGACAGCCCGACGACGGCCGGCACCTTCACGGTGACCCCGGAGCACCTCGCTACGAAGCCCGGCGTCCCGCTGACGCTGACCGCCTCGTGGAAGGGCGTCCCCGCCGACCGTCCCGCCACCGGTTACATCGGCTACCCCAACGCGGCGGGAACCCTCGTCACCATCGGCTGACGGGACCGCACGCGACGGCGCCGGCCCCCTCGTCACGAGGGGGCCGGCCGGCACCGGTCCGTTCCGGGCGGCCGGATCAAGGACGTACGGCCCCCGGCCCGAAGGGCCCGCCCGGCAGGCCCTTCGGCTTCCGGCGCGAGCGAGCGGCGGAGGGGGCGTCGTCGTGGAGTCCGCCGCGGAGCCCCGCCACGGCGAAGGCCACCGCGGAGGCCAGCAGCGCCAGCGCCAGCGGTCCCCAGATCGCCGGGATCGACCACATCGGCCAGTCGTTGGCCGCCTGCACCCACAGCGTCACGATCGCCGTGACGCCCATGGCGACGCCGTGCCACCGCACGGCCTTCGCCGCGTTCGCGTGACGCGGCCCCGGCGCGAACAGCGACCACAGCGCCCCGACGAGCCCCACCAGGCCGAACGAGAGGCCGGCGAGCGCGCCGCCGAGGCGGTCCTCGGGCCACTCCAGAGGCCCGTCGCTCGTCTCCTGCCACGTCCCCGCGGCATTCCGTACCTCGACGACCTGCCCCCGCCAGATCAGGCCGACGACCTTGTCGCCCGGCTCCAACTGCGACAGCACGGGACCGGGCCAACGGAAGGTCAGGTGCCACGGCTTGCCGGACGGCAGCGACAACTCCGCCTCGGGCGACTCCCGCTTGCCGCTGTGCGTGTCCACCGACCGCACGGTGAACTGTTGCTCCCACCGGCAGTCCGACACCTCGACGGGTGCGGACGCGCACGGCGGCGCCGCACGGAACTCCCGCTCCCGCACCAGCGCACCGCGCGTCAGGAAGACCATCGCCACCCCGACGGCCAGCGCCGTCACGGCGATCAGCAGCCATATCGCGGCTGGTGACTTCTGTTCCGCCGATCCCACTGTGTCTCCCCACCCCCCTGCGACCCCCGCGCGCCCATCCGATCATGTCGTGCCGAAGGCCGCCCAGGCCCGCAGCCGGCAGCGTCGGACGCGCCGGCCTGCCGGGTCAGGGCAACGAGGGGGGCTCCGGGGCAACGGCGACGCGGCCGGCCCCTCCGTGCGGAGGGACCGGCCGCGCTTCGTGCGGACGCGGATCAGGCCAGACCGGTCGCCCGGATCACCGTCTGCGTCACCGTGTCGCCCCGCTTGTCCGAGGCACGCACGCGCAGCGACAGGAACTCGGCCCGCCGCGGCGCGTCCAGACGGACCCGGGCGGCGCCGTCGTCCGCGCCGCGCAGCGCGAGCTTGTGCCACGTCCGGCCGTCGTCGTACGAGACCTCCACCGCGTCGGTGCTGACCCGCCCGGCCGACGCACCCGGCAGCGGGGAAGCGCTGACCGTGAGCTCGGCGTCGCGTCGCGCGGCGCCGGCCGCGTCGGTGCGGATCCCGTAGTCGAGCTGCAGCAGCGGGAGCACCTGCGGGTCGTCCGTGCGCGGCGTCGCGGAGGTGAAGCCCCACTCGGTGCGGGTCGCGGTGGAGTACGGGTACCCCTCCGTCCGCTCGGTGGACGTCACCAGCCGGTACCGGCCCGAGGCCGCCGGGACGTCCCCGCCCAGCCAGCCGCCCTCGGTGCGGGTGACCAGATCGCCGCCCCGGTAGAGCTCGTTCACCTGGGAGGTGGTGCCCGGCCCGACCACACCCGCGTGGTCGCGGCCGCCGTCGCCCCAGGCCGGGATGGTCACGTCGAGCGCGTCACCGCTGCGCCGGGGCAGCCACTGGCTCTCGTTGAGGCGCGGGTGCTCGACGGGGCCGAACCACTGGACGTCGGTGGTGCGTCCCGCCGGGTAGTCGACCAGTCCGGAGAACTGGATGGAGCGGATGCCGTTGGCGGCCTCCTCCATCCAGGTCGCCTCACCGGCCGGGGTGACCCAGTCGGTGCGCTCGGCGCCCGCCGTCGACAGCCGGGTGCCGCCGACCTTGACCCCGAGGTAGGGCTGGACGTCGTAGCGGAACTCGTCGACCTCCGTGCCGGGTTCGTTGCGGAAGCCGACGTCGACCCTGGCCAGTCGGTGCTCGGCGGGCGCGTAGGTCTGCGTCTGCGGGATCGTGCCGTGCCAGGTGTGCACCAGGTCGTACAGGTAGTCCGTCTCGGCGTGGCCGACGACGCGCATCGGCACCGAGCCGGTACGGCTGTCCTGGATACGGCCGATCAGGGTCTCGCCCTCGGTCCGGGAGACGCCCGCGATGACCAGGTCGGTGCGGCGGACGGGCTCCCGCAGCCGGCCGTTCTGGTCGTTCACCACGACGAGCAGCGCGACGCCGGCCTTCTGCGCGGCGGTGAACTGGTCGTCGGCCGCCGCGGCGGCGACCCGGTCGTCGTCGTCCGCCACGAAGCGGACCACCGCCACCTTGCCCTTGGCGTCGGCGGCCGCGTACTCCGCCGCCGTGCCGTTGCCCGCGAACACGGCGGGCAGGGTCTTGGCGCCCTCGGCCGGGCGCCCGGAACCGGGCTGGAGCCACAGGTCGTCGAAGACCTGGTCGCCGGAGGACAGGGCCAGCAGCGGCTGCTGCATGCGCCAGCGCACCGTGTACGCCAGGTCGCCCCCGGAGGCCTTCGGCATGGGCAGCGCCCACACGCTGTCGAAGCCGTCGCCGACGGTCGCGGTGTCGGTGATCGCCGGGGAGCCGTCCTTGAAGGACTGGCTGAAGTCCATGCGGATGTCGCTGTCCGTGGACGTCTTCGGCGTGACGACCTGGGTCCTGCGCAGCTTCGTCCCGTCCAGCGTCGCATCGGTGTCGGCGTCCGCGACCACGACGCCGGTGCGGGCCAGCAGCGCCCGGCCGAAGGAGGACTCGCCGTGGACGCCGCGGACGGCGCCCCAGGTCCAGACGGTGTACGTGCCCGGCGGGACGACGGTGTCCAGCACGCCGTCGAGGTCGGTGTAGAGGGCCTGCGCGAACTCGTCGCCCTTGCGCTGGTACATCACCAGGCCGACCAGCGGGTCGCCGGCGCGGTCGGTGACGTGCACGCGCAGGTGGTGGTACTCGTCCCGGGTGCTGACCGCGAGCAGGGTGCGCGTGGCGGTCTTGCCGTCGACGACGCCCTCCACGTGCCCGGTGAAGCGGGATCCCGCGGGGGCCTTGTCGAGCGTGGTGGTCACGGTGGTGGAGGCGGTGCCGTGGGCGGGCACGGTGAGCTGACGGTCCGTCACGGTGAACAGGCCCTCGGGTGCCCCCGGCGCGTCCACGCGCGGGGTCACGGTGACCGCGGTGTCAGCGGAGTTGGCCCACTCCACGGTACGGGTCACGGTCCCGCCGGACGCCCCGCCCGGGGGGTGGATGCCGGCGTCGGCCGTGGCGGTGGCCACGAGCGTGGCGCCGGTGGCGGCCACCGCGTCCACGCGTCCGTTGCCGCCCGAGTCCGCGGGGATGTCCGGGGTCGCGACGGACGTGGAGACCAGGGCGTCCTTGATCCGGGCCCCGTTCCAGTCCGGGTGCTCCGCCGCCACCAGGGCGGCGACGCCCGCGACGTGCGGGGTGGCCATCGAGGTGCCGCTGAGGGTGGCGTACGAGCCGGTCCCGAAGGGCGCCCACTGGGAGCGGGCCGCCAGGATGTCGACACCGGGGGCGGTGATCTCCGGCTTCATCGCGTCGTCCCGGAAACGGGGGCCGCGACTGGAGAAGTCGGCGATGGCGTCGGAGGAGTCGACGGCGCCGACGGTGAGCGCGGCGTCGGCGGCGCCGGGCGCGGCCACGGTGCCCTCGTACGGGCCGGCGTTGCCGGCGGCTATGGTGAACAACGCGCCCGTCTCGGCGCTGAGTTCGTTGACCGCCTGGCTCATCGGGTCGGTGCCGTCGGTGGGCTGGTCGCTGCCGAGGCTCATGCTGACCACGCGGGCCTTGGCCTCGCGGGCGGCCCACTCCATGCCGCTGATGATCCAGGAGTCGGAACCGCTGCCCGCGTTGCTGAGGACCTTGCCCACGTGCAGCCGCACGCCGGGGGCGACGCCCTTCTCCTTGCCGCCGGACGCGGCGCCGTTGCCCGCGATGGTGGACGCCACGTGGGTGCCGTGGCCGTGGTGGTCGTCGACGTCCTCGCCGGGCACGAAGCTGCGGGAGTCGGCGACGACGCCGTCGAGGTCGGGGTGGCCGGTGTCGTAACCGGTGTCGAGGACGGCGACGTCCACGCCCTGGCCCGTGTCGCCCCCGGCCCACACCTCGGGGGCGCCGATCTGGGCGACGCTGTCGGCGAGGTCGGCCTTGACCTTGCCGTCGAGCCACACCTTGCGTACGCCGCCGGACAGGGCGGGGCCGCTCGCCGCCACCTTCGCGGCCGCCTGCGGGGTGGCCCGGCCGGTCAGGTCGGCCCAGAACTCCGCCGCCTGGTCGTGGTCCTGGGTGGTGGCGGTGCTGTCGATGCTGGTCAGCGCGCGTGCGCCGGTGGCCCCGTCGGGGAGGGACGGCGCCGCGAGCTTGCGCCGGGCGTCGGAGGAGTAGGTCAGGATGACGGGCAGGCCCTTGGACCGGTCGTCGTCGTAACCGTCGGCGATGAGCCGCGTGACGTTGAAGAGGTCGGTGTCGAGCAGTCCGGCCGCCACGTACCGCTCGGCGGCGAACGGGTAGACGTAGGTGTCGCCGTTCTGCGTGGTGATGCGGGCGTCCGCGCGGTGGCCGCCGGGGCCCTGCACGGTGACGGAGGCACGGCCGTCGCCGCCCGGCGTGACGGTGACCCGGTCGCCGGTGATGAGGGTGACGGTGCGCGGGCTGGAGCCCGAGTGGGCCCGGCCGGTCACGACCACGTTGTCCGTCGAGGAGGAGGGGGTGGCGTGGTCACTGGCAGACGCCGGTGGGATCGCCATCAGCATTGCCGCGACACCCGCGACGATCGGCAGGCCGGTTCGGCCCGGGAAGAGCGGTCTCACAGGGGATCCTTCACGTTAGATCCATCCAATGTCCGCCGCATGCTAGCGAGTTAAACGATTCAACGGGCCGGGAAACGAGAGTGGAACAGCGGCGTCTTTCCGCCCGCTGTCGGGATCGCGACAGGGTGAGAACCCCGGCCGCCGTCGCCGCGAAGGGCACGGTGGCGAACGCCGTCGACGCGTGCCACGAACTCCTTGTCGACGTGGCACGGTTCATGGCGGCCGATCTCGGGACCGTGATCCGTGGACGCCCCGTTCCGGTGACCTCGGGCTCGCTGCCTCCGGGCCTCACCCTGAACCCCGGCACGGGGCAGATCGCCGGGACCCCCACCACCGCCGGGGCGTTCACCTTCACGGTGACCGCCTCCGAGACGGCCCCCGCGCAAACGGCGCAGCAGGCCTTCACGTTGACGGTCTCCGCGGCGACGTGCGCCACCGTCACCCCGACCATCACCGGGACCAACAGTGCCAACGTCATCTTCGGCACCCCCGGCAACGACGTGATCTTCGCCCTGGGCGGCAACGACGTCGTGGACGGCCGCGGCGGTGACGACCTGATCTGCGGCGTGGCCGGCAACGACACGCTGACCGGCGGGGCCGGCAACGACCGCATCGAAGGCGGTGACGGAAACGACGCCCTGACCGGCGGTGACGGCGACGACGCCCTCTTCGGTGACGCCGGCAACGACGCCCTCTCCGGCGGTCCCGGCACCAACACCAACAACGGCGGACCCGGCACCGACGCCTGCGTCAACCCGGCCACCGGTCCCGGCTGCAATCCCTGACCGCTCACCGGCCCGCCGTCACGGCGGCGGGCCGGACGTCCGCGCGGAGCCGACGGCGGCTCGACGGGGCCGACCGGCCCGGGCGTCGCACCGCGGCCCGGCTGACGTCCGGCGACGGCGCTACCGCGGTGTGCCGAGGCGGTCGACGAGGTCGTGCCAGCCGGCGTCCAGCCGCTCGATGGGCATGCCCCGGGCCGTGAGCAGGTACTCCACGAGCACGGTGTCGAGGTAGGCCTGCAGCGTGTGCCCGGTCAGTTCGACGTCGCCGGGGGCGCCCGCCTGCCGGAGCAGCAGGGTCAGGTGCGTGAGCCTGAGCTGGTACGACGGGTTGAAGCGGCGGCTCTGCTCCCGGCGCGCGGCGAGGTACAGGTCGCGATGGGCGTGCTCGTGGCGCATCACGGCGGGACCGAAGGCGCGCAGCCGCTCCAGCGGCGGGGCGTCCGGTCCCAGGGGCGGCGGACCGGTGAGGAAGGCCGCCTGGATCTGCTGCTCGATGTGGTCGATCAGCGCGAGCATCAGCCCCGTGCGGTCGCCGAAACGCCGGAAGACCGTCCCTTTGCCGACCTCGGCCGCGGCGGCGACGGCCTCCATGGTCACGTTCGCCGCTCCGTGCTCGGCGGCGAGTTCGGCCGCCACCTCCAGCAGGCGCCTGCGGTTCCGTGCGGCGTCGGCGCGCAGCCGTGGTGGCTCGCCCGCCGGTGTGAGGGTGAGGCCGGCAGGTCCGGCGGAGGCGTCGCGCACGGGGAGGACGGCGCGGTGCGGCTCGGTCATGGCCACAGCGTAGCGGTGGGAATAGAAGTGGACCGCGGTCCGTTTGACTGGTACAACATGTAACCGGACCACGGTCCGCTTTCAGTTCCTAGCAGGGAGTTCGCCCATGTCCGTCCGCATCCTCGCCCTCGTCGGCAGCCTCCGCGCCGGTTCGCACAACCGCCAGCTCGCCGAGGCCGCCGTCAAGCACGCGCCCGAGGGCGTCGAGATCACGCTCTACGAGGGTCTGGCGGAGGTCCCCTTCTACAACGAGGACCTCGACGTCGAGGGCGCGGTGCCCGAGGCCGCCGCCCGTCTGCGCGCCACCGCCGGCGCCGTCGACGCGTTCCTGCTGTTCTCGCCCGAGTACAACGGCACCATCCCGGCCGTCCTCAAGAACGCCATCGACTGGCTGTCCCGCCCGCACGGTGCCGGTGCCCTGTCCGGCAAGCCGGTCGCCGTGGTCGGCACCGCTTACGGCCAGTACGGCGGCGTGTGGGCCCAGGACGAGGCCCGCAAGGCGGCCGGCATCGCCGGCGCCTCCGTCCTCACGGACGCCAAGCTCTCCATCCCCGGGTCCGTGACCCGCTTCGCGCAGACGCACCCGGCGGACGACTCCGAGGTCGTCGAGGGTCTGACCCAGGTCATCGAGCAGCTCTCCCAGGCCGGTGCCGGCGTCGCCGCCTGAGCCCCCTCCACGCCGGGACCCCGCGGGCCGTCGCCCGCGGGGTCCTGGCGTCTTCCGATCCGGCCCCGTGCACGGCGGTGCGGGCGGGCCGTGAGGAGGCCCGCCCGCACCGATGGGATCCGGCGCCCCGCGTCAGCGGAGGCCGAAGGCCCGGATCACGGTCTGGGTGACCGCGTTGCCCGCGGAGTCGTGCGCACGCGCCCGGAGCGAGACGAACCGGGCCTGCTTCGGGGCCGACAGCTTGAAGCGGCCGTCGTGCCCGCAGGCGGTCTTCCGCCAGGTACGCCCGTCGTCGTAGGACACCTCGAGGGAGACGTCCGAGAGGGAGCCCGCGCCGACGGCGCCCGGGAGGTGGGCGGCCGTGACGGACAGCGCGTCGTTCCGGGCGGCCCTGCCGTCCGCGTCGGTGGCGATGCCGTAGTCGATCTGAGGCAGTGGCAGCACCGCCGCGTCGTCGCCCGCCGGGGCCTTGGACGTGAACTCCCACTCGGTGTGCGTGGTGGCGGAGTAGGGGCTCACCGAGGCGTCACGGCTCGCGTCCAGCACCAGGCGGTAGGGCAGCCGGCCCGTACCGGGGGCGGTGCCCCCCATGCTGGTGTTGGTCGTGCTCTGGCCCAGGCGCGTGCCGCCCTGGTAGAGCGTGAGCGTCTGCCGTGTGCGCTGGTAGTCCATCGACATGCCGACGTGGTCCGCGCCACCCCATGCGGGGATGTCGAAGGCCAGCCAACTGCCGCTGCGGGTGGGCAGCTTGTAGTTGTCGTTGAGGTACGGCCGCTCGACGGGCTTGAACCACTCCTGGCTGTGCCGGCTGCCCGCCCGGTACGTGGTGCGCGGTTCGACCTCGTACAGCAGACCGTCGACGTAGGCCTCCTGGCCCCAGGAGTAGCCCGGTCCGGTGGAGACCCAGTCGACCCGCCGCGAGTTCACCGGCTCCCGCATCGTCAGGCCGATGCCCCAGTTGGAGTACACGGGCCAGTCGAAGCGGAACTCGCCGCCGCCCTGGGCCGGGTCGGGGCTGTCGAAGGTGACGTCGACCCGGGCCAGGTTCTTCGTGCCGCCCTTGACGACGAGGTGGCCGGGGATCTCGTTGTGCCACGTCCACATGAGGTCGTAGACGTACGGGCTGACCGGCTGCGAGCCCACCTTCAGCACGGCGCCCCGTGCCGACGCGCGGCGCAGGAGCCGTTCGCCCTCGTCGGTGCTCAGCAGCGCCACGTCGATCCGGGCGGGCGTGAAGGGGTCGTCGGTGTAGCTCCGCAGCTGGCGTCCCGGCTGGTCGTTCACGACGAGCAGGAGCCTGGCGCCCGCCGCGACCGCCGCAGCGGCCTGTTCGGCGTCGCCCACGGTGCCGCCCCGGCGCACGACCACCGCCTTGCCGCGCGCGTCGAGCCCGGCGTAGTCCGCGCTCGCGCCGTCACCGGCGGCCACCAGGGGGAACGCGTAGTGGCCCTGGGCGAGCGCGGTGACGTCCTCCTGCCGCAGGACGTCGGTGAACGCGTCGTTCCCGGCGGTGACGGACAGCGCCGGCTGCTCCTTGCGCCAGCGGGCGCCGAGGTGGAAGTCGCCGTGGGTGATCTCGTGCGTGGTGGGCTGGGCCCAGAGGCTGTCGTAGCTGGTCTGGGTCTCCATGTAGTCGCGCCAGCTGCCGCCGCCCATCGCGCGGTTGTACTCCAGGCGCTGGTAGGTCACCTCGGTCGGCTGTGGTGTCGTCATGTCGACCCGCTGGAGCTTCGTCGCGTCCAGCGTCACCGTGCGGTCGCGGTCCATGACGACCTCGGGGTCGCCGAGCAGTGCCATGCCCATCGAGTGGGGACCGTGCACGCCGCGCACGTCCTTGAAGGACAGTACGGAGTAGACGTCGTCCGGGAGCCAGGTCTCCAGCCGCCCGGTCTGGTCGACGAGGTAGAACGCCGGGTCGAAGTCGCCGGAGCGCAGCACCTCGACGACCCCGGACATGGGCTTGCCCGCGCCGTCCTTGAGGACCATCGTCAGCCTGTGGGCGGCGTCGCCCAGCGACACCGCCGTGTGGGTGACCGTCCTCCCCGCCGTGTCGGCCGCGACGACCTGACCTGACCAGCGGCCGTTTCCGGTCCCCTTCGAACCGTTGATGGTGACGGTGACCTCGGCGGTGCCGTGCGCCGGCACGACGACCCGGGACGCGGACAGCGCGAACAGCCCCGCGGGGGCGTTCGGGGCCTGGACGGACAGGGCGAGCGTCACCGGGGAACCCCCGGTGTTGGTGTACGTGACCGGGCGTGCGACCGCGGCGGCACCGCCACCGGCCTCGGCCTGGCCGGTGAACGCGGTCGCCGAGGCGAATACCTCGGCGCCGAGCGCCGAGGGCACGTCCACCCGCCCGCTGCCCGCCTGGAACGCGTCGTACTGCGGGGTCTGCTTCGAGCTGCTCACCAGCAGGTCCTTCAGCTGGGAGCCGGTGAGCCCCGGGCGCGCGGCCGCGAGCAGGGCCGCGGCGCCCGCGACGTGCGGGGTGGCCATGGAGGTGCCGCTGAGCGTCTGGTAGCTGCCCTCACCCTCCGGCGCGTACTGCGAGCGGGCCGCCAGGACGTCGACGCCGGGCGCGGTGATCTCCGGCTTGAGACCGCCGTCGCCGACGCGCGGACCCTGGCTGGAGAACCAGGCGACGTCGTCGGAGGAGTCGACGGCTCCCACCGTCAGGGCGGCGTCCGCCGCTCCCGGCCCGCCGATACTGCCGGGCGTACCCATGTTGCCCGCGGCGATGACGAACAGCGCTCCGGTCTGCGCGCTCAGGCGGTCGACCGCCGCACTGAGGGGGTCCGTGCCGTCGGACGGGGTGTCGGAGCCCAGGCTCATGCTCACGACGTCCGCGTCCTGGTCCACCGCGGCCCATTCCATACCGGCCAGCACCCAGGAGTCCTGGCCGGAGCCCGAGTCGGCCAGCACCTTGCCCAGGTGGAGGTCCGCGCCGGGGGCGACGCCCCTCTCCTGGCCGCCCGAGGCGGCCCCGGTGCCGGCGATGGTGGACGCGACATGGGTGCCGTGCCCGTTGCGGTCCGTCACGTCCTCGTCCGGGACGAAGGTCCGGGTGGCGGCGATCCGGCCGGACAGGTCCGGGTGCCCGGTGTCGACACCGGTGTCGAGGACGGCGACGTCGACACCCTTGCCGGTGTCGCCGGCCGACCACGCCTGCGGGGCGCCGATCTGGGCGGTGGTGTCGGCGAGATCGGCCTCGACCTTGCCGTCGAGCCAGATGCGGGCGATGCCGGAGCCGAAGGCGGGGGTGTCGCCGGAGGTGGTTTTGGCGGCGTGCGATCCGGCACCGGGCGCGGAGGTGACGGCCTGCCAGAAGTCGGCGGACCGGTCCCTGTCCTCGGTGAGGGCGGCACCCTGGACGCTGCTGAGGTCCCTGACCCGGGTGGCACCGCGCGGCGTCGTGGAGCGCAGGCCGGCGGCGGTGCCGTAGGAGACGATGAGCGGCAGCTGGTCGAGGTGCGCGTCGTCGTAGCCGTCCGCGACGAGCTTGCTGATGTTGAACAGGCGCCGGTCCAGGGTGCCCGCCGCCACGTAGGGGAGGGCGGATTCCGGATAGACGTAAAGGTCCCCGCGGGACTCCATGATGTGCGCGCGGCTCTGGGACCCGCCCGCGCCGCGCACCTCGACGGTGCCTCCGGCGGTACCGGACTGCCGGGTGATAACGATGTCACCCGTGATCAGGGTAACCGTGTGGACGCCCGCGGGCACGTTGCCCCGCGCGGCCGGGGCGTCGGAGCCGGCGCTCCCGGGCGAGGCGGCCTGGGCCGCCTGGGCGGCGGACAGGGCGGCGGGTTGCGCCATCGACAGGAGGGCGGCGCCGGTGGCGGCGAGCACGCCCCAGCGTCTGGGTGATGGTCTCAAGGGATCCCCTGGCTGTTCCGTGGGGCCGGGGTCGGCCCGACGACGGTTCGGACTGCCCCGGTGGGGGCGGTCGCATCCTGGCCCCAAACCCGGGGACGGGGGCAGGGCGTGCGAGGTGATCTTTCCCACGTCCGCAGCGCGACCGTACGGGTTTGGGATCGTCAAACCCGTCCCCACGTGCGGAAGTTGCCGACCGGACCGATGGCGCGGCGCACCGTTGCGAGCCCGGCGGCCGCCGAGGCGTACCTGGGGGACCGGCCCGGCCGTCGTCGAGCCCTTCGAGAAGCGCGTACGCGCCGCGGTCGCCAGGGGGCTGGTGAGCTTCAGGTTCCGGCACCGCGTCGACGAGGTCGTGCGCACCGCCGGCGTCGTCACCGGGGTCCGCGGAGCCGTCCTGGAACCGAGCAACGCCCCTCGCGGCACCCGCAGTTCGCGCACCGTCGTCGGCGACTTCGAGCTGCGCGCCCCGGTCGTGATCGTGACCTCGGGCGGCATCGGCGCCAATCACGACCTGGTGCGCCAGAATTGGCCGGCCCGGCTCGGCGCACCGCCGAAGAACATGATCTCCGGGGTGCCCGAGCACGTGGACGGCCGGATGCTCGCCATCACCGAGCGGGCCGGCGGGCGGATCGTCAACCCGGACCGCATGTGGCACTACACCGAAGGTCTGCAGAACTACGCCCCGATCTGGGCCAAGCACGGCATCCGCATCCTCCCCGGTCCCTCCTCGCTGTGGCTGGACGCCACCGGCAGGCGGTTCTCCGCCCCGGACCTGCCCGGGTACGACACCCTCGGCACGATCAGGACGATCACGGGCACCGGGTACGACTACTCCTGGTTCGTGACCACGCAGAAGATCCTGGCGAAGGAGTTCGCCCTCTCCGGCTCGGAGCAGAACCCGGACCTCACCAACAAGGACATCCCCCTCACCCTCTCCCGCCTGTGGCAGACCCCGGAGCCCATCGAGCGGTTCAAGAAGAACGGCGTCGACTTCGTGGTCTCCTCCTCCCTGTCCGGGCTCGTCGCCGGGATGAACAGGCTGACCGGGCAGGACCTCATCGACCTGGCCGACCTCAAGCGGCAGATCGACGCCCGCGACCGCGAGATCGACAACCCGTACACCAAGGACGCCCAGGTGATGGGGATCCGCAACGCCCTGGCGTACCCGGGCGACTTCCTCAGCCGTACCGCCACGGCCACAAGATCACGGACCCGGCCGCGGGACCGCTGATCGCGGTACGGCTGAACATCCTCACCCGCAAGACGCTCGGGGGTCTGCAGACCGACCTGTCCGGCCGGGTCCTGGACGCGGCGGGGGAGCCGGTGCCGGGCTTGTACGCCGCCGGTGAGGTCGCCGGTTTCGGCGGTGGCGGCGTCCACGGTTACCGCTCCCTGGAGGGCACGTTCCTCGGCGGCTGCCTCTTCTCCGGCCGTCAGGCCGGGCGTGCGGCGGCGGCCGCCACGGCGACCTGAGGGGCATCCCGTCCGCGGCGGGCCGGTGGCCACCGGCCCGCCGCCGGGGCGCGCGCCCGCCGCTGTCCGGGGAGCGGGCGGAACGCTGATCGATTTCGGACAAGATTTGTTGCCGCCATGACAATGATGTGATCCCGATGTCACGCTGTGTCCACACCCGCACACGGACGGCGCCATCCCGCACTGCGAGCTCCGCCCCGCCCGGCCCACCCCGCCGGCGGGTCCGCACGGCCACCGTCAGCCGACCGCCGCAGGAGGAGAACTCCTTGTCCCACTTACGCACCCTGCCCCGTCACGCCAGGGCGACCGCCGTCGCCCTGACCGCCGCCGCCGCACTGCTCGGCGCGGCCCTTCCCTCAGGCCCGGCGCTCGCCACAGGCCAGGGACGGGGCAGCACGACGATCGTCGCATCCCCCCACACCGGCGCGTTCCCCGCGCGCCTGTCCCCGTCCGCCCGCGCCACGCTGATCCGCGAGGCCGGCTCCGCGGCGCCCGCGACCGCCAAGGCGCTGCGCCTCGGGCAGCAGGAAAGACTCGTCGTCAAGGACGTCGCCAAGGACGCCGACGGCACCGTGCACACGCGGTACGAACGCACCTACGCCGGACTCCCCGTGCTCGGCGGCGACCTCGTCGTCCACCGCGACGGCAACCGGCTGACCCAGGACCGCGCCACCGACACGACGCTGTCCGTGCCCGGCATACGGCCCGCGGTCCCGGCGGCCACCGCCGGGAAGAAGGCCCTCGCCGCCGCGCCACGGACCGGAAAGCCCCGCGCGGCCGGGGAGCCGCGGCTCGTCGTCTGGGCCGCGACCGGCAGGCCGGCACTGGCCTGGGAGACCGTCGTCACCGCCACCCAGGCCGACGGCACCCCCAGCGAACTGCACGTCGTCACCGACGCCCGCACGGGCAAGGAGCTCTCCCGCTCCGAAGGCGTCAAGACCGGCACCGGCACCGGCGCCTTCGTCGGCACCGTCCCCCTCGGCACCACCGAGGCCGGCGGTGCCTACGAGCTCCGCGACGGCACCCGGGGCGGCCACTACACCACCGACCTGAACAACACGACCTCCTCCGGCACCGGCACCCTCTTCACCGACGCCGACGACGTCTGGGGCGATGGCACCGTCGCCAACCGCCAGTCCGCGGGCGTGGACGCCCACTTCGGCGCCGGCGCCACCTGGGACTACTACCAGGACACCTTCGGCCGCAACGGCATCTACAACGACGGCGACGGGCGCTACAGCCGCAGCCACTACGGCAGCAACTACGTCAACGCCTACTGGAGTGACACCTGCCGCTGCATGACCTACGGCGACGGCTCGGAAAACACCCACCCCCTCACCGCCATCGACGTGGCCGGGCACGAGATGAGCCACGGCGTCACCAGCGCCACCGCCGACCTCAACTACAGCGGTGAGTCCGGCGGCCTGAACGAGGCCACCTCCGACATCTTCGGCACCATGGTCGAGTTCCACGCGGACCTCGCCGCCGACACCCCCGACTACCTCATCGGCGAAGAGATCGACATCAACGGCGACGGCACCCCGCTGCGCTACATGGACAAGCCCTCCAAGGACGGCGACTCGCGCGACTACTGGTCGTCCTCGCTCGGCGGCGTCGACGTCCACTACTCGTCGGGCCCGGCCAACCACTTCTTCTACCTGCTCGCCGAGGGCAGCGGCCCGAAGACCGTCAACGGCGTGGCCTACGACAGCCCCACCTACGACGGCGTCCCGGTCCCCGGCATCGGAGCCGCCAACGCCGCCGCGATCTGGTACCGGGCACTGACCACGTACATGACCTCGACCACCGACTACGCCGGAGCCCGCACCGCGACCCTCCAGGCCGCGGCCGACCTCTTCGGCGCCTACAGCCCGACGTACATCACCGTCGCCAACACCTGGGCGGCCGTCAACGTCGGCCGCCGCATCGTCGACGGCATCGACCTGATCCCGCCCGGCGACCAGATCAGCGGCGTCGGCCAGACGGTCTCCCTGCAGGTCGAGGCGACCACCAGCAACGCCGGCGCCACCCTGGAGTACGAGGCCACCGGGCTGCCCGACGGCGTGGGCATCGACCGGGACACCGGCCTGATCTCCGGCACCCCGGACTCCACCGGCACCCACGAGGTCACGGTCACCGTCACCGACAGCACCGGCGACACCGCCTCCACCGCGTTCACCTGGACGGTCGCCTACGTCTACGGCAACAGCACCCGCGTCGACATCCCCGACGCCGGGGCCGCCGTCGAGTCGCCGATCACCGTGACGGGCCGCGGCGGCCACGCCTCCGCCGTCACCCAGGTCCACGTGAAGATCGTCCACACCTGGCGCGGCGACCTCGTCGTCGACCTGGTCGGGCCCAGCGGCCGCACCTACCCGCTGCTCAACCAGACCGGCGGGTCCGCCGACAACGTCGACCAGACCTTCACGGTCGACGCCTCCGCCGAGACGATCGACGGCACCTGGAAGCTCCGCGTCCGCGACGCCGTCGCGCTCGACACCGGCTACATCGAGAACTGGACCATCACCCCGTAGCGGACCACACTCCGCTCCGCCGGCGGGCCGGGCCACCCCCCTCCCGGCCCGCCGGCGCCCCACGTCCCCGATAACCCGTTGCCGCGGGCGGACACGACGGGTGATCATCGCGGGATGATCACGACCCCGCCCGACGGCCGCGCCGGAATCGACGCGTCACTGGTCAAGCGCCTGCTCGCGGCGCAGTTCCCGCAATGGGGCCACCTGCCCGTCACCCCGGTGGAGGCCGACGGCTGGGACAACCGCACCTACCGCCTCGGGCACGCCATGACGGTCCGTCTGCCCACCGCCGAAGGCTACGTCCCCGCGGTGGCCAAGGAGAACGAGTGGCTGCCCCGGCTCGCGCCCTCGCTCCCCGTCGCCGTCCCGTCCGTCCTCGGCATGGGCGCCCCGGGCGAGGGCTACCCCTTCCCCTGGTCCGTACGCGGCTGGCTGCCCGGCGAGACCGCCGCGCCCGAACGCATCGCCGACCTCACCCGGTTCGCCGTGGACCTCGGCGAGTTCCTCCTCGCGCTCCAGGGCTACGACCCCACCGGCGGCCCGTCCGCCGGCCCGCACAGCTGGTACCGGGGCGCGTCGCCCGCCCACTACGACCAGGAAACCCGCCGCTGCCTGGCCCTCCTCGACGGCCACGTCGACACCGCCCGCGCCCGCGCCGTCTGGGACGCCGCCCTCGCCGCCGAGTGGCACGGCCGACCCGTCTGGTTCCACGGCGACATCGCCTCCGGCAACCTCCTCGTCCGCGGCGGCGAACTCGCCGCCGTCATCGACTTCGGCACCTCCGGCGTCGGCGACCCCGCCTGCGACCTGGTCATCGCCTGGACCATGTTCTCCGGCTCCGGTCGCGAGGCGTTCCGCCGCACGGTCCGCCAGGACCCCGCCACCTGGGCCCGCGCCCGCGGCTGGGCCCTGTGGAAGTCACTGCTCGTGCTCGCCGACACCCTCACCACCGACCCGGCCCGCGCCGAGGTCAACCGGCACGTCATCACCGAAGTCCTCGACGACCACGACCACTTCGCGCGGGCGGCCGTGGCGGGGTGAGGGGCCGGATCAGGCATCCGCGGCGGCGCCCGGCCACCGGAGGACCAGGCGGGTGAAGACCTTGTCGATCACGTGTCCCGCCGGGAGTTCGTGGTCCGGGGTGCCCGCGGGGTGGACGGACAGGGCCGGATACCCCGTGCCGCGGACGTGCCGGTCCCAGGCGCGCACGCACACGACCAGGCGCTCGGCCGACAGGGGCCCGCCCGGGACCTCGGCGTGGGTGAGATGGGCGAGGGAGCCATCCGCCACCACGGCGGCGGCGTCCCCGCTCCTGGGAAGGGCCACGCGCCCTGGACCCCGTGAACCGCCCCGCACCAGGCGGCAGAAGCCGGGCAACGTGGTGGCCGCGAACAGCTCAAGCGTCTCCAGGGACTCCTCGGCCGCGACGGTGACGCCGGTCCTCAACTCATGACGCCCGCCGCGCAGCGTCTCCCCGACGCCGGCCGTGTCCGGCACGGTGCCGTCCCCGAAGCGCAGCTGCAGCCCGGCGCCGGCAAGGTCGACCACCGGAAGGGTCCGTGCCGCGGCCCCGCGGTCGCGGACGAATCCGCAGTACGTCCATCCGCGGGAGCGCAGCACCTCACCCTCCTTCTGGAGGGCGATGGCGCGGGTGTAGCCGTGGATCTCCAGAGGCAGGACGAGGTACCGCCCGTCGGCGAGCTGACGGACCCACTCGGGGGAGACGTCCCAGGTCCGGTAGGTGATCACACTCGCGTCGAAACCGCCCCGCGGGACGTGACCCGGCGCCCCGTGCCCGCCGTCGCCGAGTACGACGGTGACGCGGCCGCTCCCTGCCTCCGCGGTGAGGCGCCTGGTGCGACGGACCACGTACGGGTCGACGTCGACCGTGACGACCCTTCCTGCCGGACCGACGACGTGGGCGATGAGTTCCGCGTTGTACCCCGCGGATCCGGCCTCGAACACCGTCATGCCCGGCTCCAGACGCATCTTCTCGAGCATGTCGGCCTGCAGCCACGGCGCGGAGACGGAGCTGACGGACTCCCCGCTCGCCGTGCGCCGGGTGACGACGGCGAGATCGTGGTCGTACGCGGTGGCAGGCGGGCTCTCGGGGACGTACCTGTGCCGCGGCACGGACCGGAGGGCCTCCTGGACCGCGGGCGAGGGGGCCCAGCCCCCACGGACCACGTCGTCGGCCATGCGCTCGCGCAACCGCGCCGCCGGTGCCGGTTCGCCCTCGACCGGGGGTTGCCGGCCGGCCGTCTCATAGGTCGTCGTGGACGGCTGGTCCGGCACGACGCCGGGCCATACGGTGGCGAGGGCCTGTGCGGACGGCGCGAAGACAGGCCCGAGCGCGGCGAGGGCGTGCAGCTCGTGCCACTCCCACCGCAGGAAGCGGTCCGGCTCGCGCACGGTGGGTTCGCCGGACCAGGAGACGGCCCGAACGACGGCGGAGAGGCGGCGGACGCGGCCGCGGTCGTCGTGGAGGATCGCCACCAGATGGACGTCCTGCGTCCCGCAGGACAGGCCGGTCTCCTCGGCCAGTTCCCGTACCGCGGTCTCCGGGAAGGTCTCGCCCGGTTCGACGCGGCCGCCGGGCAGTTCCCACATGCCCTCGGCGGAACGCCCCAGGAGCACGCGGCCGCAGCCGTCCGTGACGACCACGCATGCACCGGCGACCGCTGCCGCGTCCGGTTCGCCCGCCTTCTCCACCGCCGTGAACACCGGGCGCGGATCGCGCAGCACGAGCACGGCGAGCCCCTCGGCGTCGAAGCGGTCCACCGAGGCCCACCCCTCGACGAGGACGCCGATCTCGTCCTCGTCCAGGGCGATGCTCCTCCGCTCCTCCGGGGTGTTCGCGGCCAGGGGCGTGATCACCACGAGGGCACCCCCGGTGCGGAGGCGGGCGGCGAGACGGCGCAGTACGCGGGAACGATCACGGAGGAACGCGACCACCAGGCGCAGCGTGATGAGGTCGTAGCCGGCTTCGTCCAGCTCGGCGGGGACCTCGCGCTCGACGTCGCCGCACAACCACCGCACGCCGTCCGAGGCGTACGCACGCTGTGCGGCCCGCTCCAGGGCGCTCTCTGTGAAGTCGACGCCGTCCACCGCGTACCCGAGCCCCGCCAGGTGCAGGGTCAGCTCCCCGGTGCCGCAGCCCACGTCCAGCGCGCGCGACCCGCTCACGGCCGGAACGTGCTCGGCGAGCAGGTCGCGTTCCGTTGCGGTGAGCCCACGGAAATCCCGCCCCGCGGTGTAGTGCTCGTCCCATGCTGTCCGGCTCGTGTAGGCCAACGGAACACTCCTGTCGCGTGGGTGACGGGCGGGCCGGGCAATGGCCGTTCCACCGGGTCCAACGAACAGGAGGGGCCCGACGACCGGGCCGCTTTCAGCCGTCATGGGGGCGTTGTCACGTCGGGGGCACGGCGTTCGTGCCGTACACCGACCCTTGGCGCACCGGCACTCCGCGCGAGGCGGTGATGGCCGAAACGCCGGCCGGCTCAGCCCGCGCGTTCCACCGCGCTGCGCTCCACGCAGAACTCGTTGCCCTCCGGGTCGGCGAGCACCACCCAGCCCGTGCCGTCGGGGCGGCGCCGGTCGTCGACCTGCGTCGCGCCGAGCAGGAGGAGGCGCTCGACCTCCTCGTCCCGGGTGCGGTCCTGCGGCTGGACGTCCAGGTGCACGCGGTTCTTGACGGTCTTGGGGTCAGGAACGGTCACGAAGAGGATGCCGGGGCCGCCGTCGACCTCGATCAGCGCCTCCTCGTCACCGGGCTTGTCGTCCTCGTGGAGCGGACGGTTCAGGACGAGGGACCAGAAGCTCGCCAGACGGTGGGCGTCGGCGCAGTCGATCGTGATGTGGCGCATTGCGGAGGTCATGGGGCGGATTCTGGTCCACGGCGCCGGACCGGGGCAACGTGGTTGTGTCAGGGGCGGCCGATAGCGTTCACGCGTTCCCCCACCGGATCCCGTGAGCCCGGAAGCAGGCAGCGACAGCCGTGAGCGACGACGTCCTGTCGGTCATACCGACCGACCCCCGATGGCAGCCCGACCGTGACGCGGCAGAGCGTGCCGCCGCCCTCGTCGCCTCGCTGGAACCCGGGGATCCCGACGGTGCGGACATCGAGATCGAGGTCAGTCGGTACGACACCATCACGCCGGTCGAGTGCGGCGGCAATCTGGTCGCCATCGGCTGCCCGTTGTGCGGTGGCCCCGTCGACACCGCCTGGTGGTCGGCCGTGTTGGACGCGCACCGGGACGAGGGCTTCGTGACGCTGTCGGTCGACGTCCCGTGCTGCGGGGGTGCCACGGTGCTGGACGAACTGCACTACGACTGGCCGTGCGGGTTCGCGCGCTTCGAGATCGCCGTGTGGAACCCCCGCCGTGACTGGTTCGGCGACGACGAACTGGCCGCCGTCGGTGAAGCGCTCGGCCACCCCGTCCGGCAGATCAGGGCTCACATCTGAACGGGCCGGGCACCGGCCCGTCAGTCCGCGCGCCCTGTCGCGGCCACCGTCACGCCGAGGCCGATCATCGCCAGCCCGCCGGCGCCGCCGATCGCGGACAGGCGGCGGTCGGAGCGGCCCAGCCAGACGCGGGCGGCGGAGGCGGTCAGGCCCCACAGGGTGTCGCTGACGAGGCCGATGCCGATGGGGACGAGGCCGAGGAGCAGCATCTGCGCGGGCAGCGACCCGGCGGAGTGGTCCACGAACTGGGGGAGAACGGCGGCGAAGAAGACGATGCCCTTGGGGTTGGTGACCCCGACCGCGAGGCCGTCCGCGACGGTCCGCAGGTCGCCGCGGACGGGCCGCTCCGGGCCGCCGCCCATCGCGCCGACCGTGAGCTCCCGGCGGTGCCGGAACGCCTTCACGCCGAGGAAGACGAGGTAGGCGGCCCCGGCCAGTTTCACCACCAGGTAGAGCGTCAGGGACCGCTCGATCAGCGAGCCCAGGCCGAACGCCACGGCCACCACCAGAAGGTACGAGCCGATGAAGTTGCCCAGCACCGACGCGGGAGCGGTGCGGCGACCGTGCGCCAGGGCGCGGCCGATGACGAAGAGCACGCTGGGCCCGGGGATGACGATGACGAGCAGGGACATCGCCGCGAACGCGAGCAGCCGGTCGGTGGACACCATGGTCCCTCACCTCCGCGGCCATTGAACCAGGTGCCCGGGGGCCCCGCCGGTCGTGCGCCGGCCGGCAGGGAACCCCGGGGACGGGACCGGGACCCGTCAGTCCCGGCCCACCACGGCCTGGGCGTACGGGACCAGCCGCACCGGCCCGACGAGCCCGGTGCGCTGCGAGGCGGCACCGCCGTATACGGACGGGTCGCTGACGCGCAGCCGGTTGAGCAGCGGCGTGGCCACCTCGACCTCGATCGTGTTGCTGCCGCGGCGGAGCAGCCCACCGAGGTCCACCACGGGGTTGATGTGGCTGGTGACCGGTGCCGGCCGCCCGTTGACGCTGACCCGGAAGGTGTCGGTGACCTCGCCGAGGTCGAGCAGGGCGCCGAGGCCGCCGCTCCAGGACCGGTCGAGTTCGACGGTGGCGCGGTAGCGGCCGATGCCGACGGCGTCCGTGAGCTCCGGGATGGCGTTCCACGGCGCCAGGGCGTCGAGGGCGATCCGGTGCCGGACGACGGTGGTGCGGTCAGGGTCCACGCCGGGACGCCAGTCCTCCGCGTCCAGGGTCCAGGAGGTGAGCTCCCGGGGCGCGGGCACCTCCCCGACCACGGTGCCGACCGAACCCCCGCGCGACAGCGCCGTGGTGTAGGTGCCGGCCGCGCGGGCGCGCAGGACGAGCCGGCCGTCGTCGAAACGCACGTCGTCCGCGTCCGTGGTGACGGCGTGGGTACGGCCGGGCTTGCCGTGGAACCGGCCCGGCGGTGCGAAGGCCACGACCATCGACTCGGCCGGCTGCAGCGCCACCCGGAAGGTGAACAGGTCGCCGTCCTGCGCGTACAGGGCCAGCGGCCGGGCCTCGCCCGTCCACGGGTCCAGCAGGTACGGCACCGCGCCCGAGCGGGTGCGGCGGACCGTGACGGCGTGGTCGATCGCGGCGACGGGGGGCTTCACGGTCTCGGCGTGCTTGCCGTTGACGAGGTAGAACCAGTCGACGCCCTCGTCGAAGCGGTGCATCGTGAGCAGCGTCGAGGGCACGGCGTAGCTCACGTCGGGCACCAGACCGAGGTCCGTGAGGGCCTGGCCCACCGCCGTCTTGTCGGTGACCTGCCGGACCCGCGGCTGTGCCAGCAACTCGGCGACGAGAGCGCGGAGTTGCGTCAGGATCGAGTCGTCCTCCACGCCGGGCGTCGTGACCGTCGTCCAGTCGCCGAGCAGGACGACCGGCAGCCCGGCCCGTGTCAGGCGCAGCAGGTGGCGCGCGTCCGCGAGGGTGAGGGTGACCGCGGAGCCGGAGAAGAAGTCGCCCTCGACGAACAGCGCCCGGTAGGCGGGGCCGTCGGGGGCCAGCCGGCCGTCGCGGACCTTCGCCGACGGCAGGTCCAGCAGGGGCCCGCTGAGGAACTGGTGGGTCCAGCCGAGCGGCACGCCCGTCGAGGTGAACCAGGACGCACCGATCCCCGTCGCGGTGTAGCCGGTCTGCCGGAAGACGGCGACGTCGATCCGGGAGGTGCCGCGCTGCATGGCGTGGTGCACCCGGGACAGGTACCCGGACACGTCGGTGACGTGCCGCCAGGTCGGGTGCCGCGGGCCCCAGGACTCGCCGTAGCCGACGGTGCCGTTGTAGGGGGTGAAGGCCGCGTAGCCGGGCCACTTCACCCCGGGCAGCGTGGCGTACGAGAAGCCGTGCACGACGGTCTGGTTGACGCCGGCCGCGTACGCGCCGCCCATGGTGCGCAGGAACTTCTCCCACGTGGTGCTGTACGCGGAGCCGGTGTAGGCGCCGGCCTCGCAGGACAGCACCGTGTGGCCCGCCATGTCCCGGCCGCCGGCCAGGCAGCGGTAGTCGTCGAGGTTCTTGAAGCCCAGCGACTCGCCCTCGGGGATGTCCAGCAGCGCGGCGGACCGGATGGCGTCGGTCTGCAGGCCGTACGGCTGCGCGCGCATCCCCAGGCCCAGCGAGTGCGCCCAGTCGCGCAGCGCCGTGAGGTGGTGGGTGTTGTACAGGTCGCTGACGGTGTCCCAGAAGTCGTGCCGTATCTGGCGGGTCGCGACGGCGTCGTAGGCGTAGACCTGGTTGCCGCCGCTCATCGCGATGACGGGCAGGACGGGCAGCAGCGGGTAGCCGTTGCGCTTCTCGAAGGCGGCGGGCAGCCCGGGGGTCCAGGGCAGCGCCTTGGTCTCGATCTCCAGGGAGTCCTCGAACAGGACGCCGCCGGCGCTCTTGAGGAGGCCCCTGATCTCCTTGGTGAGCAGGTTCCGTTCCCAGAAGCCGGTGACGGCGGCGGTGCCGGCCGCGCTGAAGTGGTCCACGACGTACGCGGTGGGCGAGGTGTGCGGACCGCCCTCGGGGGTCTGCCCGGTGCCGCGCTGCCAGAAGGCGGTGAGCACCCAGTCGCCCCCGCCGGGCGCGGTCCAGTCCACAGCGCCGTCGGCGACGTGCGCGGTGAGGTCCTGGACGCTCGCGCGGTCCAGGCCGGTCTCCTTGCGGGTGGCGTTCTCGGGGGCGATCCGGGTGGCCAGCAGGCCGAGCAGCCGCTGACGGGTGACCCCGGACGCGGGGGCCGCGGCGGGGGCCGGCACGGGGCCCGAGTAGGCCGTCCCGGCGGCCACGGTGACGGCGCCGAGGGCGAGTTCCTGCACCGCGGCGTCGCTGTCGGGGGTGATCCCGGGGACGGCCGCGGGCCAGCTGGGGCCGATGGTGAGGTCGATGGTGACGCCCCGTCGGCGGGCCTGGTCCAAGGCCGCATGGACGCCGGCGACCCAGGCGGGGCTGCCCCAGCCGTGGTGCTCGGTGTCCAGGACGGAGGTGTCCTTCACGCTGTGGTGGACGGCGGCGATCTCGGCGCCGCCGAACCCGGCGTCGGCGATCTGGTCGACCTCGCGTCTGATCTCGTCGGGGTCCACCAGCCCGTCCGGCCACCACCAGCGGAACTTCGGCCGCACCGCGCTCCCCGGCTCGGCGAACGCGCCCGCCGCGCCGCCCGCGTCCGCGGTCCCGGTCCCGGTCCGCGCCTCGGCGGCGGCAGCGGGCAGTGCGGGGGCCAGCGCCGCCGCGGTTCCCGCGACGGCGGTGGCGATGAGGAGGCTGCGACGGGAAACCCCGCCGGCCTCGGGGCGGTTGCTGTCGTCGTGCATGGTTCCGTAGCTCCCCGGAGTGAGAGGTGGAGGTGCCTTTCATCCCGGAGTGATCAGTGCCGAGATGCACCGCGCTGCTGATCGAACCGTACATTGAACCGTTTCAATCTTCGCGGAGGCTACAGCGAGGTCCCGGTTGGGGGCAAGATCCCGGCGGGCGCGAACCTCGACGGGTGTGATGGGGGAGGCCTGCACGGCCGTCAGGAGCGGGCGTGCCGACGGCCTGCGCCGGACCTCCGCGGCGGGTGCGGGGCGTGAGATGAGAACGTTTCAGGCGGGGATCGCGCGGCACGCGGTCGCGATGGGTTCCGAGGTCGCCGGGAGGGTGCGGCGCAATCCGCCGTGCGGGCGGACTCGATGAAATCCGGCACGCCCGGCGTCCCCTTCCCGCATTTCCACCGTATAGCGCACGGGGGGCCTTGCCGCAAGGCCCCCATAGGGGGCGAAAATCGCTCCTCACGCGCCGGGGAATGGCGCAGGACGGGAGCGAGATGCGTTTTCTGTTGTCCACGATCGGGACACGCGGCGAAGTGCAGCCGCTGGTCGCGCTGGCGGTCGAATTGAAGGCCATGGGGCATGAGGCGGTGGTGTGCGCGCCTCCCGATTTCCGTGAGTGGGCCGGGTCCCTGGGAATCACGTACGTGCCCGTCGGACCCGCACTGCGCGGTACCGCGAAGCAGAGTGCCGGAACCATTCCGACCCCGGAGCAACGGCGCCTGATGATCGAGGGCACGGTCGCCGCGCAGTTCGAGGCCGTGGGCGCGGCCGCCGAGGGCTGCGACGCAGTCGTGGCGGGCGGGGCCCTGGCCGTCGCCGCCCGCTCGGTGGCCGAACAGCGGGGCATCGGCTACGTGTACGCGGCGTTCGCCCCCATCACCTTGCCCTCCGAGCGGCACGCACCGCCCGTCTTCGGCATGCTCGGGCAGCGACCCGCGGCCGGGAACGCCGACCACCGCGCACTCTGGGCCGAGGACGCCGCACGCTGGAACGCCCTGTGGGCCGGCCCCCTCAACGCCCGCCGCGCCGCCGCCGGACTGCCGCCGGCCGAGGACGTGCGCGCCCACATCTTCACCTCCTCCCCGTGGCTCGCAGCGGACCCGGTGCTGGCCCCCTGGCCCCAGCCGTCCGCATCACTCGACGTGCTCCAGACGGGCGCCTGGCTGCTCCCGGACGACCGGCCGCTGTCCCCCGAGGTGGAGGCGTTCCTGGACTCCGGGGAGCCACCCGTCTACTGCGGCTTCGGCAGCGTGCGCGCACCGGACGGCGTCGCCGGCACGGTGATCGGCACCGCCCGCGCGCTCGGACGACGCGTCGTCGTGTCCCGGGGCTGGGCCGATCTGGCGCCCGTGGACGACGGTCCCGACTGCCTGACGATCGGCGAGGTGAACCAGCGGGCGCTCTTCCCGCGCGTCGCCGCGGTGCTGCACCACGGCGGCGCCGGCACGACCACCGCGGCGACGGCCGCGGGGACACCGCAGGTCGTCCTCCCGCAGATGTTCGACCAGTTCTACTTCGCCGGCCGCGTCGCCCGGCTCGGCATCGGCAGCGCCCATCCCGCCGGCGCCCCCGCAGCGGACCGGCTGCGCACGGCGCTCCGCGCCGCCCTCGCCCCGGAGGTGGCCGACCGGGCCCGGTCCGTCGCCGGCACCGTCCGCACCGACGGCGCGCGGACCGCCGCGCGGCGCCTGGCCGAGGGGGTCTGACGCACCGGTCGCCCAGCCGGCCCCGCCCGCTCCTCGACGCCTACTGGTCGACGGTGAAGATCACGGCACGGCCCGCCCGTCCCGCCGCCCGGTAGAAGTCCTTCAGCCCGGGCAGGAACGCCTCGGTGTAGGCCAGGTCCTCCGCATCGCCGGTGCCCTGGTAGGCCTCGAAGGTGAGCGTGGCGAAGCGCTCGCGCAGCCATACGGCGTCCAGCGGCTCCAGGGCCGCCGCGACCTCGGGAACCTGGTCCGCGGTGACGTGGCAGACGATGTAGTCGTCCTCTTCGTGGAGCGGTACCCCGCCGAGGATGACGTGCGACAGGGGGAACTCGCCGTTGTCGAAGCTCAGGTCACCGTCCGTGAAGCACCGGTGCAACGCGTCCCAGGACGAGTCGAGTTCGCACAGGTGGTCGCTGCCCCAGCGCTCCTCGATCTCCTCGACGACCGCGGCCAGCGCGTCGTGTTCCTCGCAGGCCAGAATGCGTGCGGAGTCGGTTTCGTCCAAGGCGAAGAGAACGGCGCGGGTCCCCATCGTGCCCTCCCGGCGGGTGCGCGGATGCGGTGCGGTGCGATCCAACCACACGGCCGTCCGGGCTCCGCTACGTTCGGGCCATGCGGATCACCAAGTACACCCACGCCTGCGTGCGCATCGAGCACGAGGGGCGCGTGCTCGTCGTCGACCCCGGGACGTGGAGCGAGCCGGCCGCGCTGACCGGGGCGGACGCCGTACTCGTGACGCACGAGCACATCGACCACGTCGACGTCCTGCGCCTGGCCGGGCTCGGCGTACCGGTCCACGTTCCCGCCGACGCGGACGTCCCGCGGCTGGAGGCGATCCGCGTCACCCCCGGTTCGGAGTTCACCGCCGCGGGTTTCCGCGTGCGCGCGGTCGGCGGCCGTCACGCGCCCGTCCACGCGGACCGGCCCGCCTGCGCCAACCTCGGTTACGTCATCGACGACGCCGTCTACCACCCCGGTGACGCCCTGCACGTGCCCGGGCAGCCGATCGAGACGCTCATGGTTCCGCTCCAGGCCTCCTGGCTGAAGACGACCGAGGCGATCGACTTCGTCAACGCGGTCGCACCGCGCCGGGCCTTCGGGATCCACGACGGCCAGATCAACGAGCGGGGACTCGGCAGCGTCAACGGCTGGCTCGCGGAACAGACCGACCACGGGTACGGGTACCTGCGGCCCGGTGAATCCCTCCGAACGTGAAGGTGCCTCCCCCGGAGACGGCGACGGCGACACCGGCAGACCGGCGGCCGGCCGGCGCTTCGGCGCCCACCGCCGATGTCCACGCACAGATGGCCCGCGGGTGAACGCCGTTCGTCGGGAAGCGGTACCACGGGGGCCGGCGGCACTACGATCGCGCGATGGCTGACGACACCTTCCTCGCGCACGGCCCCCGGGTGGCCATCCGGCGGATCACCGCACGGGACCACGAAGAGATCGGCGCGCTCTCCCGGGAGAGCGCCGCACTGCACGCGCCCTGGGTGCCCGCGTGGGAGCACACCCCCGAGTCCTTCCGCGCCTGGGTCGGGCGCTTCGACCACCCGACGCACGAGGGATTCGTGATCTGCCTCCCCGGGACCGGCGCCATCGTCGGCGGGGTCAACATCAACAACATCGTCAGGGGCACCATTCAGAGTGGTGCCCTCGGCTACGTCGCGTACGCGTCGACCGCGGGTCGCGGCTACATGACGGAGGGGCTCCGGCTCGTGATGGCCTACGCCTTCGGTGACCTCGGCCTGCACCGGCTGGAGGCCAACATCCAGCCCGCGAACGTGGCGTCGATCAGGCTGGTGGAGCGGCTGGGCTTCGAGCGCGAGGGGTACTCCCCGCGCTTCCAGTACCTGGACGGCGCCTGGCGGGGCCACGAACGGTGGGCCGTGACGGCCGAGATGGCGATGGGCGAACCCCGCGAGGCGGACTGAGGCACGCACGCCGCCGGGCGCCGAGGACGGTCGCGCCGCGGTGTTAGCGTCCCGGCCATGGACGACAGCGTTTACGTGGGCAATGCCGGTGAGGACGCGCCGCTCGACAAGGGGTGGCTGCTGGGGCACTTCAAGGAGGCGGGCGACCCCCGGCACAGTGACGCCGTGGAGATCAAGTGGGGCGTCCATCCGGCGGGGGACGAGCGCGGGGAGTGGGTGCGCGGGGAGGAGCGGACGGCGCTGCAGGTCCTCGTCAGCGGGCGGTTCCGGGTCGACTTCCCCGGGCGGTCCGTGGTGCTGGCGCGTCAGGGGGACTACGTCGTCTGGGGCAAGGGCGTGGACCACTCGTGGGTGGCGGAGGAGGACTCGACGGTGCTGACCGTCCGCTGGCCGTCCGTGCCGGGCTACGCCGTCCCGGCCGCCGAGGAGGAGTAGCCGCCCCGCCCCGCCCCGGGCCGCAGCCCGCGGGGAGCTGGCTCGAAATTTTCGGCGGCACCGTCGAGTTGAGCCGCCGGATGCCGATGGCGGCCTCGGCGGCCCCGCACTGATCAGGGAAAAGGTCCGCAGATCCGCATCATCCGGACGGTGTGGCCTGTCCGCCACCGTGGCTGGAACTATTCGCTCGGCATCGTCACTTCACTGTTGCCGCACCGTAAATCCGCACGTGGTCGGCTCGCCCTGGGACCGCTCCCACGGTGAGCGGCTGACCGACTTTCGGACAATGATCTCCGCAGTGATGACAGTGGACGACCATGCTGAAACGATCCCCCACGTCGCGCGAGCATCACTCGCACGTCATCTCGCGGAGGCATCAAGGGCCTCCAATGTTCCCGTCCCCGACGGCCGTTCACGCGGCCGGGCACAAGGAGCTCCACGAGTGACGAACCATCCCGCTGTCACGGGCGCCAGTTCACCGCCGAATCCCTCTCCCACCCGCCGTGCGCGCGGAGCACGCGGCCGCGTCGCGGCGACCGCCGCCGTGACCCTGGCCGCACTGCTGACCCCCCTCCTCCCGGCCACCGGCGCAGCCGCCGTGTCCGAGGGCGACGGGACGGCACCGCGCAAGATCGTCGCGGAGTCCCGGCCCGGGGCGCGCTCCGTCGCCCTTTCCGCCGCGCAGCGCAAGCAGCTGCTCAAGGCCGCGTCCGACGGGCGTACCGCCACCGCCCGCGCCCTCCAGCTGGGCGACAAGGAAGCGCTGATACCCAAGGACGTCATCAAGGACGCCGACGGTACGGTGCACACCCGTTACGAGCGCACCTACGCCGGGCTCCCGGTCGTCGGCGGCGATCTGGTGGTCCACGAGCGGGCGGGCGGACGCACCGTCAGCAAGGCGTCGGCGGCCCGGATCACGGTGCCGACGACGAAGGCCGCCGTCAGCGCCGCGAAGGCGAAGAAGTCCGCCCTCTCCGCCGCCAAGAGCGAGCGGACCCAGGACCCCGCCGCGGACGGCGCCCCCCGCCTGGTCGTCTTCCTCGGCGACGGCAAGCCCACCCTCGCCTGGCAGTCCTCCGTCACCGGCACCCAGAAGGACGGGACCCCGAGCCGGCTGAACGTCGTCACCGACGCCGCGACCGGCAAGGAGCTCCAGAGCGTCGAGGAGATCCGCTCGGGCACCGGCAACAGCCAGTACAGCGGCCAGGTGCAGATCGGCACCGTGAACAACGGCGGCGTCTACGAGCTGACCGACCCGGAGCGCGGCGGGCACAAGACGTACGACCTGACCGGCGTGGGCGGCATCGGCAACCTGGTCACCGACGACGACGACGTCTGGGGCGACGGCACGCTCTCCGACCGCCAGACCGCCGCCGTGGACGCCGCCTACGGCCAGCGCGAGACCTGGGACTTCTACAAGGGGCGCTTCGGCCGCAACGGCATCGCCGACAACGGTGTCGGGGCGTTCTCCCGCGTCCACTACGGCGACTCGTACGCCAACGCCTTCTGGGACGACGGCTGCTTCTGCATGACGTACGGCGACGGCCGCGGCAACGAGCACCCGCTCACCGAACTCGACATCGCCGCCCATGAGATGACGCACGGCGTCACCTTCGCCACCGCCAACCTCACCTACACCGGGGAGTCCGGCGGCCTCAACGAGGCGACCAGCGACATCATGGCCACGGCCGTGGAGTTCGCCGCCGACAACCCCGCCGACGTCCCCGACTACATGATGGGCGAACTCGCCGACGTCCGCGGCACCGGCAAGCCGCTGCGCTACATGGACCAGCCGTCCAAGGACGCCGATCCCGTCAAGGGCACGTCGCTGGACTACTGGACGCCGCAGCTGAAGAAGGAGGACGTCCACCACAGCTCCGGCCCGGCGAACCACTTCTTCTACCTCCTCTCCGAGGGCAGCGGGAAGAAGACCATCAACGGCGTCGCCTACGACAGCCCCACCTTCGACGGCCTGCCGGTCGCCGGCATCGGCCGGGACAACGCGACCGACATCTGGTACCGGGCGCTGACCACCTACATGACCAGCAGCACCGACTACGCCGGGGCCCGCACCGCCACCCTCCAGGCGGCCGCCGACCTGTTCGGGCAGGGCAGCGACACCTACGAGGCCGTCGGCAACGCCTGGGCGGCGGTCAACGTCGGCGCCCGCTACGTCAACCACATCGCCCTCGTGACCCCCTCCACCCGCCCCGTGGCCGTCGGTCAGCCGATGACCCGTCAGATCGAGGCGGTGGGCTCCAGCCCCGGGCGGCTGGTCTACTCCGCGCACAAGCTGCCCAAGGGCCTGTCCATCAACGCGCGCACCGGCCTGATCAGCGGCACGCCGAAGAAGGCCGGCACCTACAAGACGGCCATCACCGTCGAGAACACCGCGCAGCACAAGGCCAAGCGCACGGTGCGAATCGACTGGCCCGTCCTGGCCTCCGGCGGGCGCTTCTTCGTCAACCCCGCCCGCTACGACATCCCCAACTGGAAGACGATCGAGTCGCCGCTGATCGTGACCGGCCGCAAGGGCCAGGCGTCCAGCGACCTCAAGGTGACGATCGACCTCGTCCACCCGTGGGTCGGCGGCCAGATCGTCACCCTGGTCGCCGAGAACGGTACGGAGATCCCGGTGAAGCCCTGGTACTGGGACACCGGCGAGGGCGAGGTGCACGCCACGTACACCGTGGACGCCTCGGCGGTCCCCGCCAACGGCACCTGGAAGCTGCGGGTCACGGACAACACCCCCGGCATCTTCACCGTCGACCCCGGCTACCTCGACCGCTGGAGCCTGACCTTCTGACCACCGTGCGCAGCCGGTGCCGCTCCGGCGCCGGCTGCGCCGTCACGGTCGGGCGCCGGACCGTGCCCCGGCACGTAAGGGCGCACCCGATACGTCTGTGGTGCGACGCCCACGACCCTGCGGAAGTACGGACGCACGGCGACTCCGTTGCTGAACCGGCCCGGGCCGGGAGCTCGCCAGGACGGCCCCGTCCGTCCTGGCACCGCAGGACCTCGGACCGGTCGCGCCTCGGGGCGTGCCTACCTGGAACGGGTGCCGCTGGTGCGCTCCACGGCGGGCGCCGCGGAGCGCCTGGGCGGCGCCACCCGGGTCCGGCGACGGTGTCCCCACCGTCCACGTCAGCCGCGGCAACGCCTCGCTCGACCGGGTCCGCGCCGTCGACGGGCGCTTCGGGCCGGTCGACGTCGCGCTGCTGTTCGCCGGGGCCGCGCGCACGGTCCCGGTCGACGGCTGCCTCACGCTCACCGCCGCCCAGGCCGCCCAGGCCGCGCGGACACAGCCTGAGAAGGACCCGCCCGGCGGACCCGCCCGGGACTCCGCACGAAGGCCTGCGGCCGGGGACGCCCCGGTATGGACGCGCAGCGTCGATAATCGACGTATGAGTCAGCGGAATGCTTCGAACACCACGCTGGGTGACTTCCTGCGGGCGTGCCGTTCCCGGGTGAACCCCGGAGACGTGGGCCTGCCGGACGACGGGCGGCACCGCCGGGTGCCGGGACTCCGGCGGGAGGAGCTGGCGCAGCTGGCCAACATGAGCGTGGACTACGTGGTGCGCCTGGAGCAGGGCCGTACGGTGCACGTCTCGACGGTGGTGCTGGAGTCGCTCGCGCGGGCGCTGCGCCTGCGGCCCGACGAGCGCGACTACCTGCTGCGGGTCGCCGCGGCCGGCGCAGAACCGTCCGCCTCCGCGCCGCCGCGCATCCGGCCGCAGACGCAGACCCTGCTCGACGGGCTGCAGGAGTACCCGGCCCTGCTGCTGAGCCACCGGCTGGACGTCCTCGGCTGGAACCCGCTGGGCGCGGCCCTGATCGCCGACTTCGCCGCCGTTCCGGAACCGCAACGCAACCTGGTGCGCATGGCGTTCCTGGACCCGGCCTTCCGCGAGCTCTACGCGGACTGGCGGACCGTCGCCCGCGAGTGCGTCGCCTACCTCCGCATGGGCGCGGCGCGCGACCCGCAGGACCCGCGGCTGAAGGTGCTGGTGCAGGAACTCTCCGAGGCCGACGCCGACTTCCGCCGCTGGTGGTCGGACCACCGGGTGCGGACCCGGGCCGCGGGGCAGAAGACCTTCCGGCACCCGGTGGCCGGCACGATGACGCTGGACTTCCAGAGCCTCGTCGTGGGCGACGACCCGGACCAGACCGTCTTCGTCTACACCGCGCAGCCCGGCACACCCGCCCACGAGGCGCTGCGGTTCCTGGCCACCTGGTCGGCGAGCCCCGCCGCCGTGCGCCCGTGACCGGAACTGGCTGGTACTGCCGGTCCCAGGAAGCCGTCGCCTACGGTTGATCCTTCTCTGGCCCGCCCTTCGCCGCGGGCACACGCTGGGACACGTCGACAGAACGACCCCCAGTGATCATGAGGAGCACACCACCATGACGACGTGGTTCATCACCGGCGCATCCCGCGGGTTCGGCCTGGAAATCGCCCGGCAGGCTCTCGAGCGGGGCGACAACGTCGTGGCCACCGCCCGTACCCCCCGTGCCGTGGAGGAGGCCCTCGCGGCCCACGCGGACCGGCTGCTGGCCGTACCGCTCGACGTGAACGACGAGGAGCAGGCCCGGACCGCCGTGCAGGCGGCGGTCGAGCGCTTCGGCACCATCGACGTCCTCGTCAACAACGCGGGCAGGGGCCTGCTCGGCGCGGTGGAGGAGACCAGCGACGCCGAGGCGCGCGCGGTGTTCGACACCAACGTCTTCGGACTGCTGACCGTGACCCGTGCCGTCCTGCCCGTCATGCGGGCCCGGCGTTCCGGACGGATCGTCAACCTCAGCTCCGTCGGCGGCTTCGTCGGCTGGGCGGGCTGGGGCCTGTACTGCGCGACCAAGTTCTCCGTCGAGGCCGTGACCGAGGCGCTGCGGCTGGAGCTCGCGCCGCTCGGCATCCAGGCGACCGCCATCGAGCCCGGCCCGTTCCGGACGGACTTCCTGGACTCCTCCTCGCTGCACCGCACCGAGCGGGTCATCGAGGACTACCAGGACAGCGCGGGAGGAATGCGCGCCTGGGCCGACGACAGCAACCACGCCCAGGACGGCGACCCGGTGAAGGCGGCGGCCGCCATCATCACCGTCGCCCGGGCGGAGGAGATGCCGGCCCGGATCCCGCTGGGCAAGGCCAGCCTCGCCGACGTGGAGGACAAGCTCGCCGCAGTGGCCCGTGAGATCGGGACGTGGCGGGACCTCGCCCTGTCCACCGACTTCACCTCGTGAGCCGGGCCGGCTCCGCGGCGCCGTGAAGGCCCCGGGTCCCCCGCCGTGACGGCGGGGGACCCGGGGCCCGGGCTGTGCCGGCCGGTCTCAGCGCAGCGCCTCGGGGCCGCCGTTGAGCGCGGTGAGCAGTGCCAGGGGCGTGGCCGCGGCCCAGGCCTGTGGCGAGCAGGAGTGCGGATACGGCACGGGGACCGGGTGCTCGTCCCGTCCGTACCCGGCCATCACCTCCGGCAGCCGCCAGTCGTGCGCGGCGGCCGCCTGGACCAGCCCGTGGGCGATCTCCGAGGCCTCCTCCGCCAGACCGCTGCGCGCCAGCCCCAGCACGACGACCGCGTTGTCGTGCGGCCAGATGCTGCCGCGGTGGTACGACAGCGGGTGGTAGGGGGCCTGGCCCGACGCCAGGGTGCGCACCCCCCAGCCGGAGAAGAAGTCGGGCTGCAGCAGGCGCCGTCCCACCGTCCGGGCGTCGGCCGGGTCGAGGATGCCGGACCACAGCAGGTGCCCGGCGTCCGAGGCGAGGGCGTCGACCTGCCGGTCCTCGCCGTCCAGGGCGAGGGCGGGGAAGTCCGGGCCGCTCATCCAGAAGTCCCGGCGGAACCGTTCCCGCAGGTCCGCCGCGGCCTTCTCGAGCCGTGCCGCCTCCTCGGCGTCGCCCCACACGGTCCGGGCCAGGCGCGCGGTGCGGACCAGGGCGTCGTAGGCGTAGCCCTGGACCTCGGCGACGGCGAGCGCGCCCTCGGGCCGGCGGCCGTCGGCGAAGCAGATGGCTCCTTCGGAGTCCTTCCAGTTCTGGTGCGCGAGCCCTCCGCGCGCGGCGTCGGAGGTGTAGCGGAGGTAGCCGCTCCCGCCCAGCCCGCCGTCGCGGAACATCCACTCCACCGCGGCACGGGCGTGCGGCTCCAGGCGCCGTGCGAGCCGCGGATCGCCGGTCGCCGCGCTGTGGGCCTCCAGCAGCACCAGGAACAGCGGCGTGGCGTCGGCACTTCCGTAGTAGCGGCCGTACGGCACCTGCCGGAAGTGGGCGAGTTCACCGTGCCGGACCTCGTGCACGATCCGGCCCGGCTGCTCGAGGCGGGCCGCGTCGTACCGGGTGCCCTGGGTGGCCGCCAGCGCGAGGAGGGTGTCGGCGGCCAGCTCCGGCCGGTACGGCAGCGCGAACAGCGAGGTCAGCAGCGAATCGCGGCCGAAGAGGGTGAGGAACCAGGGGATGCCGGCCGCGGGCACCAGCAGCGGCTCGCCGGCCGGGCCCGTCGCCGGTACGCGGAGCCGGGCCAGGTCGGCCAGGCCCGCCGCGCAGGCCCGGGCGAGCTCGTCCCAGTTGGTGAGCGAACGCGGCCGCGGCCGCGCCTGGACGAAGCCGTCCTCCTCGGCGGCATGCCGGTTGCGGACCGCCAGCGGGTCCGGGGGAGCGGCCGGTTCCGCGGCGCCGTGGGGCACCGCCCGGACGCTCAGGGCGAGCTCGGCCGCACCGTGTCCGGGCAGGGACAGCCGCCAGGTGAGCAGGCGCGCGGTGCCCTCCGGCGCCAGCGGGCGGACTTCCGCGGGGGCGGGGGAGGCGGTGACGGTGGTCCGCGCGTCCCAGTCCTCGCCGCGCCGGTAGCGGAAGGTGACGCCGTCCGGCCGGTCCTCGACGGTGCGCCGCCCGTCGGCCTTGTCGTAGTGCCGGTGGTCGCCCCGCAGCTCGAACTGGTCGGCGAAGTCCGCGTCCACCTCCAGCGCGATCTCCACCGTCGCCGGCTCCGCGCGGTTGCTGACCACGCGGACGCGCTCGGTGAGCGCACCCGCCACGACGGCCTGGCGGCGGAAGAGCGCGTACGCGGGCGGTTCGTCGCGGCCGCCCTCAGGGGTGAGCACGAAGCCGTCGTCGGAGGAGGTCAGCAGGGACGGCGCGACGCCGTCCGCGGTGAGCCGCCAGCGGCTCAGGTGCCGGGCGTCGCGGAGGAAGAGGCCGTCCGGGGTGTCGCCACGGCGTCCGGTGATGTCGCCGGAGCGGCTGGTGGAGGCGAAGGTGCCGCGGTGGACCAGCAGACGTTCGACGGTCATCGGGCGGGCTCTCCTTGCGGTGTCCGGTGCAGCAGGTCCAGGGCCAGCGCCGCGGTCCAGCTGAAGCGGCGGATGCCGCGGCCCTGGCCGCTGTGCGGTTCGACGTACTCGGCGAAGCCGGTGCGGCGGGCGTCGTCGAGCGCCTGGTCGCGCAGGGCGCCCGCCGCCTCGGTCGCGCCGTGCTGCCGCAGGCCGCGGTGGACCAGCCAGGCGGTGTTGAACCAACTGGGGCCCCGCCAGTAGCGGTTGCCGTCGTACTCGGGGGCGGTGAGGTCGTAGCTCGGCACCAGGTGCACACGGCCGAGCCGGAAGCGCTCGCCGTGCGCCGTCGCGATCAGCGACCGTACGACGGTGTCGGGGAGGCCCGGCACGATCAGCGGTACGAGTCCCGCGACGCTGTGGCCGCCGGCGGCCCCGCCGGTCGTCAGGTCACGGGCGAGGAAGATGCCCGCGGTGGGGTCCCACAGCCGGTCGACCAGCGCGGCCGTGGCCTCGGCCGCCTTCCGGCGGTGCGGTCCGGGGTCCGCGCCGGCGGCCGCGGCGATCTCGGCGAGGGCGTGCTCGGAGGCGATGAACAGGGCGTTGAAGCAGGGGTCCTCGAGGGCGAAGGCGTGCGGGGTGCGCGCGTCGTCGTAGCCGTGGTCGCGGTAGTCGGCGGCGAGCCGGACGTAGCGGCCGTAGTCGAGGTCGGTGGGGCGGTCGGCGGGCGCGCTGTGGTCGAGGTCCGCCCTGCGGAAGGACTCCGGCGGGGCCGGTTCGACCCGGGCGAGCGCCGCGTCCCAGACCGGGCTGTTGTCCAGGCCGGGCTCCCAGGGGTGCACCACGGCCGCCAGCCCGCCGCCGCCCAGGTCGCGCGAGGCGGCGAGGTAGCGGTGCCAGGCGGCGAGCCGGGGGTACATCCGGCGCAGGAAACCGCGGCGCCGGGACTCGGCCGGGTCCGCGAGGTGGACCTGCCAGGCGGCGAGGGCGTGCACCGGGGGCTGGACGATGCCGGAGGTCTCGATGTCCGCCGGCGCGCCCGAGGCGGCACCCGCGCCCGAGCTGCGCCAGAAGTCGGGGCTCGGGAAGTACGCGTCCAGGGGCACCGAGGGGTTGAAGACGATGTGCGGGACACGGCCGTCGCGCCACTGCGCCCCCAGCAGGGTCTCCAGTTCGCGCTGGGCCCTGCGCGGGGCGAGCCGGGCCAGCCCGATGGCGATGAAGGCGGAGTCCCAGCTCCACTGGTGCGGGTAGAGGGTGCGCGAGGGGACGGTCGCCGCGCCCGTCCAGTTGGACAGCAGGACGCGGGCGGCGGCCCGGCGGAGCGCGGTGTCCTGGTCCCCTTCGCGGTCTGGGGAGCGCAGGGCCGGTTCGAGGACGGCCGTCATCCGGCGGCCCGGTGCAGGAACGCGGGGACGGAGCGCACGGCGTCGACGGGGTCACCGGTCAGACGGCACTCCGCGGCCAGGTAGCCGTCGTACCCGGCGGCGTCCAGCGCCCCGAGCCAGGCCGGCCAGTCCAGGTGGCCGGCGCCGGGCTGGAAGCGGTTGGAGTCGCTGACCTGGGCGTGGCCGATCAGCGGTGCCACGGCCAGGATCGCCGCAGCAGGATCGGTCTCCTCGATGTTCATGTGGTAGCTGTCGATCCCGATGCGCACCGAGTCCAGACCCACGGTGCGGATCAGGTCGGCGGCCTGCTCCAGCCGGTTGACCATGTGGTCCTCGTAGCGGTTGAGGGGCTCCAGGAAGAGCGTGACACCCTCGGCACGGGCGTGCTCGCCCAGTTCCGTCAGACCCTTCAGGAGCACCTCGCGGTCCTCCTCCTCGCTGCGCGGCGGTTCGAAGGGCGGCAACCTGCGGGAGAACATGCCGTACGAGGCGGGGGTCTGGGCGCCGCGGCCGCCGAGTTCGGCGATGACGCTGAGCTGCGACTTCATCTGGGCGACGGCGTCACGGCGCAGGTCGGGGTCGAAGGCGCCGAAGAAGTGCAGCATGTCGACGCAGACGGTCGGCATGACGACCCCGTCGGCCTGGGCCCTGCGCAATTCGGGGAGCCGGTCGCGGAAGTGGAGGTCGCCCTTGCCGCGCAGTTCGATGGCGTCGTAGCCGGCTTCCTGGGCGAATTCCCACTTCTGCTGGAGGGTGTCACCGGGCAGCAGCTGTTCCTGGCAAGCGGTCTTGAACATGATCGAAGGGCCTCTCAGAACTCCAGGACGACCTGGAGCGCGTCGGCGGGACGCTCATCCAGCAGGACGTAGGCTTCGGCCGCCTCGGCGACCGGGACGACATGGCTGACGAGGGACTTCACGTCGACGCGGCCCTCGGCGACCAGCCGCAGGAAGGTCTGCTGGAGGCGTTCGACGCTCCAGCGCCCGCTGAGCTGCGGCGGGACCCCGCCGATCTGGGAGCAGATCAGCTGCACGCGGTTGTGGTGGAACTCGTCGCCGAGCCGCAGGCCCACTCCGTCGCCCTGGTAGAAGCCGGAGGCCACGACGCGCCCGCCGACCGCGACCGAGCGCAGGGCGTCGTGCAGGGCCGGGTAGGCGCCGCTGATCTCGATGGCGACGTCGGCGCCGCGGCCGTCGGTGGCGGCGCGGATCCGCTCGGCGACCGCGTCCGTGCGGGCGTTGAGGGTGGTCGTCGCGCCGTACTCCGCGGCCTTGGCGAGGCGGACGTCGAGCGCGTCGACCGCGGTGACGCGGGCGCCGTTCAGCTGGGCGAGCCGGGTGGTGAGCAGCCCGATGACGCCCTGGCCGAAGACGGCGACGTCCTCACCGAGGTGGACGTCGGCGCCGAGGACCGCGTTGTAGGCGATCGCCCCGACGCGGGCGAAGGCACCGGCCAGCGGCTCCAGGCCGGCCGGGAGCACGTGCCCGACCATGCGCTCGGCGGGCACGACGCCCTCGCTGCGGTGGCCCCAGATGCCCCAGACGAGGTCGCCCACGGCGGGCATGCCGGGGACGTCCGTGAGCTCGGGTGAGACTTCCGTCACCTCGCCGACCTCGGAGTACCCCCAGCCGGCGACGGGGTACTCGATGCCCGCCGCGCCCTCGCGGAACAGGCGCGCCTCCGGGTCCCAGGTGCGGGTCAGGTACGGGTTGGTGCCGCGGTACGCGGTGAGCTCGGTGCCCGCCGAGATGCCGGAGTAGCGGGTTCGTACGCGCAGATGGCCAGGGGGCAGGGGGACTGACTCGCTCGGGGCGACCTCCACCTGACGGGGGCCGGTGAACTGGACTACGCGTTCCACAGGGGACTCCGGAAAGATCGGTTATGCGGTCCGTTCAGCCATCGACGGCTGACTTACGTCGAAGATATCCGAGACTTAAGTCTTGTCAACAAGCAAAAGTGGTGCTCTGATGCAACGCGTACGTAACGCAAGGCTGACGATGAGGACGGTTGATGCGCATGTGGTCCCGACGGTCGAGGGCGCTGGCGAGCGGCTTGGCCGCCGTAGTGGGAATCGGGGTGATGTCCGGCTGCGCGGCGCAGGACAACGGGAAACCCGACAACAAGATCACCGTCTGGAGCCTGGAGAACCTCACCGACCGCGTGGAGGCGACGAAGAAGACCATCGCCGCCTTCGAGAAGGAGTCCGGGGTCAAGGTGAACCTGGTCGGGGTCGACGAGGGACAGCTGCCGCAGCTGATCATGTCGGCCGCCGCCGCGGGCACCCTCCCCGACGTCATCGGCGGCATACCCCTCGCGCCGGTCTGGCAGATGTACAGCAACGGCCTGCTGAACACCGACGCCACGAAGAAGATCGTCGACGACCTGGGGGCGGGGACGTTCAACAGCAACGCCCTGAAGCTGACCGGCGACGGGGCCACCCGCCTCGGCGTGCCCAGCGACGCCTGGATGCAGATCCTCGTCTACCGCAAGGACCTCTTCGCCAAGGCCGGGCTCGCCGCCCCCGACAGCTACGACGCGATGCTCAAGGCCGCGCGCGAGCTCCACAGCGGCGGCACGAGCGGCATCTCGCTCTCCACCGACCCCGGTGACGTCTTCACCCAGCAGAGCTTCGAGGACCTCGCCCTCGCCAACGGCTGCGAACTCGCCGACACCAAGGGCGACGTCACCCTCGACAGCCCCCAGTGCGACCGCGCCTTCGACGCCTACAACAAGCTCGCCGGCGACTACGGCGCCCCGGGCACCCAGACCGTGGACACCACCCGGGCCACCTACTTCGCCGGGCGCTCCTCCATGATCGTCTGGTCCACCTTCCTCCTCGACGAGCTGGCCGGACTGCGCAACGACGCCCTGCCCAGCTGCGCCCAGTGCAAGAAGGACCCGCAGTACCTCTCCGACAACAGCGGGATCGTCACCGCGCTGAGCGGACCCGACTCCACCAAGCCCGCCCAGTTCGGCGAGGTCTCCTCGTGGGTCGTGACCAAGACCGCCGAGACCGCCGCCTCGGAGAAGTTCATCGAGTTCATGATGGGCGACGGCTACCAGGGCTGGTTCGGCATGGCCCCCGAGGGCAAGATCCCGGTCCGGGCCGGAACCGCCGATGATCCGCAGAAGTACCTCAAGGCCTGGCGGGCCAGCGACATGGGCGTGGACACCAAGAAGTCCATGGAAGAGGTCTTCTCCCCGCAGCTGCTCGACGAACTCGCTGCCGGCGTCGGCAACATGAAGCGCTGGGGCATTACCCAGGGCCAGGGCGCACTCGTGGGCGCCACCATCGGCGAACTGCCCATCCCCAAGGCGGTGGGTGACATGACCACCGGCCAGACCTCCCCCCAGGAGGCGGCCGAGGAGGCCGACGAGGAAGTCGCGTCCCTGCAGAAGTCCCTCCAGTGAGCCGCCCCCGGCCTCGTCCTTCAAGGAAGCAGTGATGAGCACCGCACAGAGCACACAGCAGCGGAGAACGCCGGAGGCGGACACCGCGAACACCAAGTCCCAGCGCCCGCTGACCCTGGCCCAGCGGGAGAACCGCGCCGGACTCGCCTTCGTCTCGCCCACCCTCCTGGTGGTCCTGGTCGTCGTGGTCCTGCCGATCGCCTGGACCGTCCTGCTGGCCTTCCAGCACGCCCGGCTGGTCGACATCCAGGGCATGGGCTTCCTGTCCAACTGGACCTGGGGCAACTTCAGCCAGGTCTTCACCTCGCCCGGCTTCTGGACCTCCCTGTGGACCACCCTGGTCTACACGGTCGGTGCCACCGCCGGCTCCATCGTCCTCGGCCTGATCGCGGCGCTCGCGCTGCGCCGTCCCTTCCGCGGCCGGGCCCTGCTCCGCGGCACCATGCTGCTGCCGTACGTGGCGCCCGTGGTCGCCGTGACCTTCGTCTGGGAGATCGCCCTCAGCCCGCAGTTCGGCATCGTGAACGAGGTCGGCACCAAGGTGTTCGGCTGGGACGAGCCGGTCGCCTTCCTGTCCACCAGGTCCCAGGAGATCTCGCTCCTCGGGTGGCACGTCCACGTGCCGCTGGCCCTGCTCACCGTGATCGCCTTCGAGACCTGGCGCTACTTCCCCTTCGCGTTCCTGTTCCTGATGGCCCGTCTGCAGGCGGTCCCGGAGGGGCTGGAGGAGGCCGCCGTCGTCGACGGTGCCACCATCACGCAGCGGTTCCGCCACATCCTCCTGCCCCAGCTGATGCCGGTCATCGCCCTGCTGTCGGTGCTGCGCTTCATCCTCACCTTCAACAAGTTCGACGACATCTACCTGCTGACGGGCGGCGGCTCGGGCACCGACGTGGTCGCCGTGCGCGTCTACGACTTCCTCACCGCCCGCTACGACGTGGGCGCCGCCGCGGCCCAGGCCCTCGTCCTCGCCGCGATCCTCGCCGTGCTGCTCGGCATCTACTTCAAGTTCTTCGCCAAGAAGGTTCAGGAGGAGGCGTGATGGCCAGTCGCGCACAGATCGAGGACCGCACCTTCGCCGTCCTGCGCTGGGTGGTGATCGCCGGACTCGCGGTCATCACGATCTTCCCCTTCTACTACATGCTGCTGCTCTCGGTGAAGCCGATCGACCAGCTGCTGCTCGATCCGGGCAAGCTCTGGGTCGGCACCTCCGAGTTCACGCTCGACACCTACCGCACCGTCCTCAAGTCGGTCGACGACGGCGGCCAGGGCTTCCTGCGGATGCTCGGCAACTCCGCCCTGGTGGCGCTCGGCACCATGCTGCTGACCCTGCTGGTGTCGGTCCCGGGCGCCTACGCCATCACCCGGCTGAAGTTCTTCGGCGGCCGGCAGGTGAGCGCGCTGTTCCTGGCCGTCTACCTCTTCCCGGCGACGCTGCTCGCGGTGCCGCTGTTCGTCATCTTCGCCCGGATCGGCCTGCAGGGCAGCCTGTTCGGCCTCGCGATCGTCTACATCGCGCAGACCGTCCCGGTGTCCATCTACATGCTGAAGAACTACTTCATCACCATCCCGGAGAGCATCGAGGAGGCCGCCGCCCTCGACGGCGCCTCGCGGCTGCAGACCGTGCGCAAGGTCGTCCTGCCGCTGGCCGCCCCGTCGTTGATGGCCACCGGGCTGTACGTCTTCATGATCGCCTGGAACGAGTTCCTCTTCGCGTTGCTGTTCCTCGCCGCCGAACCCGGCAAGTGGACGGTCTCCCTGGGCCTGCAGCAACTCGCCAACGGCATCGAGGTACCGAAGACCGTCCTCATGGCAGGCTCCGTCGTGCTGACGCTTCCCGTGGTACTCCTTTTCTACGCGGCCGAACGGCTCCTCACCGAGGGCCTGACCAGCGGCGCGGACAAGAGCTGAGCACCATGGCCCGACACGAGGGGGAGCGAGGACGGATGGCTACGCCCTGGAGCACCGCCGGACACCTGCTGGAACTGATCAGGACCGGGCAGGCGACCACCCGTGGGGAACTCCAGCGCGTGACGGGCCTGTCCCGCTCCACCGTCGGCCAGCGGCTGGACCAGCTCTTCGCCGCGGGCTGGCTGCGCACCGTACCCGGCGGGCAGTCCACCGGCGGACGCCCCTCCACCCACCTGCAGTTCGACTCCGGGCACGCCGCGGTGCTCGCCGCCGACCTGGACACCACCAGCGCCCGCGCCGCGGTGCTGGACCTGTCCGGCCGGGTGCTCGCCGAGCACACCGGGGAGTTGCTGCTCGACCAGGGCCCGGAGCGGGTGCTGGACGAACTGGGCCGGTGGTTCGCCAAGCTCCTCGTGGCCGCCGGCGTCCCGGCGGCCACGGTGTGCGGCGTCGGCCTGTCGGTGCCCGGCCCCGTCGACTGGACCACCGGCGTGGTGGTCCGGCCGCCGATCATGCCCGGCTGGGACGGCTACCCCGTCCCGGCCCGGATGCAGGAGGCGCTCGCCCACCACGCCGGCCTGCCCGCCTCGGTACCGGTCCTCGTCGACAACGACGCCAACCTCATGGCCCTGGGTGAGCAGCGCGGCTCCTGGCGCGACTGCTCGGCCTTCGTCCTGGTCAAGGTGTCCACCGGCATCGGCGCGGGCGTCGTCATCGACGGCAGCGCCTTCCGCGGGATCGACGGCGGCGCGGGCGACCTCGGGCACATCCGCCTGCACGACGCGTCCGACGCCCTGTGCATGTGCGGCTCCCACGGCTGCCTCGCCGCCGTCGCCAGCGGCCGCGCGCTGGCCGGGCAGCTCAGCGCCCTCGGCGTGCCGGCCGGCTCCGCCGCGCAGGTACGCGGGCACCTCGACGCCGGCCACCCCGACGCGGTGCGTCTGGCCCGCGAGGCCGGCCGGCGCTGCGGCGAGGTGCTGGTCACGGTCGTCACCCTGCTCAACCCCGGGGTCCTGATGATCGCCGGGGACCTCGCCGAGACCCACTTCGTCACCGGGGTGCGCGAACTGCTCTACCAGCGCGCGCTGCCCCGGGCCACCCGCAACCTGCAGGTCGTGACCTCCCGGCTCGGTGACCGCGCCGCCCTCGCCGGCGCCACCGCCATGGTGGTCGAGCACCTCTACGCCCCGGACCAGGCCAACGAACGCCTGACCGCCGCGGCGCCCAACTGACCCTGGAGCACCACCGTGAACACCCCTGCCCCCGTCGAGGTCGGGCTGATCGGCGCCGGCCCCTGGGCCCGCGCCATGCACGCGCGGATCCTGGCCGCCGGACCCGAGACCCGGCTCACCGCCGTCTGGGCCCGCCGGACCGAGGCCGCCCGCGAGATCGCCGCCACCTACGGCGCGGCGACGGCCGGCAGCCCCGAGGAACTCTTCGACCGCTGCGAGGCCGTGGCCTTCGCCGTGCCGCCCGCCGTCCAGGCCGAACTGGCCGTACGGGCCGCCAAGGCCGGCAAGGCCCTGCTGCTGGAGAAGCCGCTCGGCCCCGACCTCGCCTCCGCACGCGCGGTCGCCGAAGCCGTCGCCGAGGCCGGTGTCGTCTCCCAGATGGTGCTGACCAAGCGCTACCAGGCCGAGACCCGCGCCTTCCTGCGGCGTGCACGGGAGGCCGAGGTCACCGGTGCCCGGTCCTGCTACCTGCACGGGGCCTTCCTCGGCGGGGAGTTCGCCACCGGCTGGCGCCTGGAACAGGGCGCCCTGCTCGACCTCGGTCCGCACCTGATCGACCTCCTCGACGCGGCCGTCGGCCCGATCACCTCGATCCGCGCCACCGGCGACCCCCGGCGATGGGTCGAGGTCACCTGCGAGCACGAGAACGGGGCGGTCAGCCAGGCCTCCCTCTCCGGTAGCGTCCGGCTGCCGAAGCCGCGTACCCGGATCGAACTCCTGGGCCCCGGTGGGGAGCTCGTCTACGACACCTCCGCCATCGACCACGAGGAGGGTTGGCCGGTGCTGCGCGCCGAGTTCGCCGCCGCCGTGCGCTCCGGCCGTGCGGGCGAGCTCGACGCGCGACGGGGACTGCGCCTGCAGGAGCTCATCGACGCCGCCGTGCGCTGATGCCCGGCGGGTATCACAGGGCGGGGAACAGGTCTTGGACGCGGTGCCCGCCCCGCCAGAAGACTCGGAGGTGTCACAGGACACCACGAGAGAGGCGAGCGTCATGAAGGTCTTCCTCACCGGAGGCTCCGGCTACATCGGACGGGCCACCATCGAGGCCCTGGTGCGCCGCGGGATCCAGGTCGTCGCGCTGGCGCGCACCGAGGACTCGACCCGGGTCGTCGGCGACCTCGGGGCCGCCCCCGTGCGGGGGGAGCTGACCGATACGGACGTGCTGCGGGCCGCCGCGCGCGCCGCCGACGGGGTCATCCACCTGGGCCAGCACTACGGTCCCGACACCGCCGAGGTCGACCGGGCGGCGGCCGAGGCACTGCAGGACGGCGCCGGGCCGCGGCCCTACGTGCACACCGGCGGGGCGTGGGTCTACGGCGACACCGACGGCGTGGCCGACGAGGACGCCCCGCTGTCCCCGCCGCGCCTCACCGCCTGGCGGCTGGAGAACGAGAAGCGCGTGCTGGCCCGGGCCGCGACCGGCGAACGGCCGGTCGTGGTCATGCCAGGCCTGGTCCACGGCCGCAACGGCGGACTGGTCGAGGCCTTCTATGCGGCTCCGGGCCGGGAGACCGGCTCCGTGCCCTGCGTGAGCGACGGCGCCAACCACTGGTCGACCGTGCACGTCGACGACGTCGCCGAGCTCTACGCGCTGGCCCTGAACGCCGCGCCCGGCTCGGTGTACGCCGGGGTCAGCGACCTCCACCCGACCCAGGCGGAGATCGCCCACGCGGTGGGCCGGGCGATCGGCCATCCCGGGTCGGTCCGGCACCTGACCGCGGCTGAGGCCGAGGAGCGGATGGGCCCCATCGCGGAGGCCTTCGCCCTGGACCAGCGGCTCACCGGCGCCCGGGCCCGCCGGGAGCTGGGCTGGCGTCCCTCCCGGCTCGACTTCGCGGCCGACCTCGCCCGCCCCTGAGCCTCTCCGCTGAGGAGTGCGGGCCGGGCGGATACGCTCGGAGGTGTCCGTCCCGGTGAGCAGGCGAGGAGGGGCCCGTGGATCTGGATCTGCGCAAGCTGCGCTACTTCGTCGCGGTGGCCGAGGAGCTGCACTTCGGGAGGGCGGCGCAGCGCCTGCACATCGCGCAGCCCGTGCTGTCGCGGCAGATCAGGGCGCTGGAGAACGAACTCAAGGTGCTGTTGTTCTCCCGTGACCGCCGCAGCACCGAGCTCACCCCGGCCGGCACGCAACTCCTCGCCGACGCCGGACCGCTCCTGGCGGCCGCCGACGCCACCCGCCGGCGCGCCGTCCGGGCGGCCCGCGGCCTCGCCTCCTTCACCGTGGGCTTCATGCCCGGACTGATCGTCACGAGTGCCGTGCGGGAACTCTCCCGCCGGCACCCGGACCTGTCGGTCGACGTCGTCAGGACGAACTGGGACGACCAGACGGAAGTGATCCTCGACGGACGCGTCGACGTCGGCTACGTCAGGATGCCCGTCGACACCCGCGGCCTGGCGACCCGCAGCCTCCTCGCCGAACCCCGCGTCGCCGTCCTGCCCGCGGACCACCCCTACGCGGGCAAGCCCGCCCTGCGCATCGCGGACCTCGCCGGCGAGCACCTCCTCCAGGATCCCGCCGCCGTCCCCGAGTGGCGGGACATCGCGCGCGAGCTCGCCGACCCGCAGCCGCGGCCGGCCGTCCCGGGCTTCCGTTCCGTCGAGGAGAAGCTGGAGAGCGTGGCGGCGGGCCGCGGCGTCGTCGTGCTGCCGCTCTCCACCGCGACGTACTACACCCGCGCCGACATCGCCCACGTCGCGATCGAGGACATCGGTCCCAACCGCGTGTTCCTCGCCTGGGACGGCACCCGGCACGACCCGCTCATCGAGGAGTTCGCCGACATCGCCGTCGCTCGCGCCGACTCGTCCGCCTGACCGCTGAACGGTTTCCGCACCCGCTCCGTACTGAGGGCACGGGGACGAGAGGAGAAGCCCCGCGCGAAGGCGCGACGGGGCGGCGGAGCGGGAGAGAGACGCCGATGAAGCTTGACGTGGTGGGGGAGCCGGGGCCGACGGGCATCGCGGGCGAGTCCGACGTCTGGGTGGAGAACTGGGGAGCGCAGGCCATGTGCCGGATGGAGGACCCGGACGTGCTGTTCGTCCAGGGCGCCGCCCAAAAGCGCGTCAAGGCCGTGTGCGGCGGATGCCCCGTGCGCACCGAATGCCTGGCCGACGCCCTCGACAACCGTACCGAGTTCGGGATCTGGGGCGGTATGACGGAGCGTGAGCGCCGCGCCCTGCTGCGCCGCCGCCCCACCGTGACCTCCTGGCGCACCCTGCTGCGGACGGCTCGCCAGGCCTACGAGCGGGGTCCGCGGCAGGCCTCGGCCTGAGCACCGGAGCAGGGGGGCCGGGCCCGTCGGGCCCGGCCCGTCGGCCTCGCGGCGACCGCTGGATCGCTCCTCAGGCCGGAGCCCCGTCGCGCTTGACCGCCGCGGTCACGGGCCGGTCCTCGACGTAGGCGTCGAACCCGACGATCCTGCCCTCCTCGACGGTGAAGACGTGCACGACCGCGGAGTCGAAGGCCTGGCCGGTGTCGCGTCCGGTGCCCTGGGTCCGCCCCACGGCGACGACCTGGCCGCCGGCCTCGAAGAGCCGCTCGATCTCGATGCGGCTCTCGATCAGGTCGAAGGTCTTCCTGAAGAACGCGGCGAAACCGGCCGGTCCGGAATACGTGCCGCTGTGGGGAAGGGCCTCGGTCACCCGGATCCGGATCTCGGGGGAGGCGATGGCCGTCAGCGTGTCGCGGTCGGAGCGCAGCATCGCGTCGTACATCGCCTCGGCGACCTCGCGTGGGGCCGAGGTCCCGGATCCGGGTGTCTCGGGCATGGCGATCTCCTGAGGTGATTCAAGGATCAACTGTTGGGAAGGTTGTCGGATCGTAGGCGAGCATAGGGGAGTCGTGGACCCGCTCGCCGGGCTGTCCGCGGACTGTCCAACGGCGCGGGTCTCAGAGGGTCTTGATCAGGCCGCCGTCGATGGTGAAGTCCGCTCCGGTGACGTTCCCGGTGCGGTCGCTGGCGAGCATGAGGACGAGGTCCGCCACCTCCTCCGGCGTGGTGAGACGTCCCGTGGCGAGACCGCCGAGGCCCGCGAGGAGCTCCGCGACCGCGCTGTCGAGGTCCTTGCCCATGGCCTGGGCCACCTGGTCGGCCATCCCGTTCTCGCCGGTCCAGATGTCGGTGGACACCGGCCCCGGGGCGATCGAGTTGACCCGGACCCCGAGCGGGCCGACCTCCTTGGACAGCGCCTTGGAGAAGTTGGTCAGGGCCGCCTTGGACGCGGTGTAGTCGATCACGCCGGGGTCGGGCAGGAAGGCGTTCACCGAGCTGACCGTGACGACGGCCCCGCGGGATTCCAGCAGTCCGGGCAGCGCGGCGCGGCAGGCCCGCACCGCGCTCATGAGGTTGAGGTTCATGGTCGCCAGCCAGTCCTCGTCGGTGACCGACAGGAAGCCCCCGAGCCGCGGCTGGACGGCGCCGACGTTGTTGACCAGGACGTCGATCCCGCCGAACCGCTCCACCGCGGTCGCGACCAGTCGCTGGACGCCTTCCTGGGTCGCGAGGTCCCCGGCCACCGGCACGACGTCGTACGACCCGGCGAGCTCCGCCAGGCCCGCCCCCGGGCTGCGGGCGCCGGCGACCACGCGCGCGCCCTCCTCCGCGAAGGCGCGGACGGTGGCGAGCCCGATGCCCCGGCTGGCTCCGGTGACGACGACGGTCTTGTCCTTGAGGTGCAGGTCCATGGCGAGCCTTTCTTGATTGATTGATACAGATCTCGGGCCCGGTCGTGATGGCGCGTTCCGGGCCGATGGTTGAAGGCTAAACCAATCTGGATCGTCCGATCAAGTAATTCCGGCCCGGCGTGACGCGCCCCACGGGGACGTGCACCAGCCTGGGCCGCAGTGCCCTGGTGAAGGAGGTCGGTCCGCACAGGTAGGCGCGCGTTCCGGGCGCCACCGCCGCCTGCGACAGGTCGGGCGCCCCCTGGCGGGCGTGGGGCGGTGCCCCCGCCGGGTCCTCGTACCAGACGTGCAGCCGGCCGCCGAGCCGCCGACGCACTCCTCCACCTCGAAGCGCGGTGGGTGCGTCCACGGTGTGCGGTCGTGGTGGAGCACGGTGACCGGCCTGCGCGATCCGGTGGCGCTCAGCTGCCGCAGCATGCTGGCCGGCGGCATGACGCCGATGCCGGAGGAGACGGGGGTGACGCACCGGGCCGCCCGCTCCCGTCAGGCGGGCCGCGTCATCCGAGCCCGTCGAGGAAAGCGGTCATCGCCTGGCGCAGCGCGTCCGGGCGCTCCAGATGGAGGTCGTGGCCCGACCCGGGAACGCCGACGGCCACCGCCCGCGGCTGCCGACGGCACATCTCCTCGGCCTCCTCGGCCCCGATGATCCCCCTCTCGGCCAGGACGACCAGCGTCGGGCACCGCAGTGCCTCCCACTCCGACCAGAAGTCCCGCTCCGCGTTCTCCCGCAGGGACGCGACCATCACGTCCCGGTCGAAGCGCGGCCACCAGCCGTCCTCGCGCCGTTCCAGGCCCTCCGCCCAGCCCCTGCCGACCGGGCCACCGCCGAGGAAGGCCGCGGCGGACTCCACCGAGGGGAAGGGCACCGGCCAGGAGTCCAGCCACGCCCCGATGTCCCCCGGAACATCCGGGTTCGGGCCGCCGGGACCCGCCTCGACCAGCACCAGGGCCCGGACCAGGTCCGGACGGGCCGCGGCGGTCAGCATCGCGGTGTGGCCGCCGAGCGACTGGCCCACCAGGATCGCCGGCCCGGTCCCCGACTCCGCGATGACGGCGGCGGTGTCGGCGACGTAGGCCGCGCGGGAGACGTCCCCGGGACGCCGCTCGGAGGCGCCGTGCCCCCGCTGGTCCACCGCGACCACGCGATGACGGCGGCTCAGCCACCCCGCCGTTTCGTCCCATTCGCCCGCATGGCCGGCCAGGCCGTGCAGCAGGACCGCCGACGGCCCCGGACCGGGCAGGTCCCGGCACTCCAGCCGTACGCCGTCGCGGACCACGGTCATCCGGGACCACGTCATCACGAACCCCTTCCCCCTCCCGACGCGGGCAGCCGTGCCGCGTGCCGTCGCCCCGCACCCTGCCGGACGCGGCGGGCGCCCGCAAACGGCGCCCCCCGGTGCCGCCCGGAGAAGGGGCCTCCGGGTGCCTTTCGGCGGTTTCTTCCCGGCCGCCCACCCCGGTGGTACGGTCCGGTCCAGTCGTGGCCCCGTCCGGAGGGTGACGAGACGCACCCGAGGATCACCGGCGAGGGAGAGGCGCGACGTGAGACGGATGACGGCCCGTCCGGCGAACGGGCACCAGGCGCGAGTGCTGCGCCTGTTGCGCGACGCGGGCCCGCAGTCGCGGGCCGTGCTCGGCGACCAGGTGGAACTCTCCCGGTCCAAGCTGGCGGTCGAGGTCGACCGCCTCCTGGAGACGGGCCTCGTGGTCCCCGACGGCCTCGCCGCCTCCCGCGGCGGACGGCCCTCCCACAACGTGCGCCTCGCGCCCTCGCTGCGCTTCCTGGGCGTGGACATCGGCGCCACCTCGGTCGACGTCGCCGTCACCAACGCCGAGCTGGAGGTGCTCGGCCACCGTGCCGCGCGGTTCGACGTGCGCGAGGGGCCCGTCGCCGTGTTCGAGCAGGTGCTGGCGATGGCGGCCGAACTGCGCGCCACCGGCGCCGCGGAGAGCTTCGACGGGGCGGGGATCGGAGTGCCCGGGCCGGTGCGGTTCCCCGACGGCGTGCCGGTCGCCCCACCGATCATGCCCGGCTGGGACGGGTTCCCCGTCCGGGAGGCCATGAGCCAGGAACTCGGCTGTCCCGTCCTGGTCGACAACGACGTGAACCTCATGGCGCTGGGGGAGCAGCACGCCGGGGTCGCCCGCTCCGTGCGGGACTTCCTCTTCGTCAAGATCGGGACCGGCATCGGCTGCGGCATCGTCGTGGGCGGGCAGGTCTACCGCGGGGTCACCGGCAGCGCCGGGGACATCGGTCACATCCAGGTGGTGCCGGGGGGCATCTCCTGCGCCTGCGGCAACCGCGGCTGTCTCGAAGCCTACTTCGGCGGGAGCGCCCTGGCCCGGGACGCGGCCGCCACGGCGGCCGCCGGGGAATCGGCGGCGCTCGCCGACCGGCTGGCCGCTGCCGGGACGCTCACCTCCGCCGACGTGGCGGCCGCCGCGGCGGCCGGGGACGGTGCCGCCCTCGACCTCATCCGGCAGGGCGGCAACCGCACGGGCCAGGTCATCGCCGGCCTGGTGAGCTTCTTCAACCCCGGACTCGTCGTGATCGGCGGCGGTCTCACCGGTCTGGGGCACACCCTCCTGGCGAGCATCCGCAGTCAGGTGTATGGCCAGTCGCTGCCGCTGGCCACTGGCAACCTGCCGATCGTCCTCAGTGAACTCGGCCCGACCGCGGGCGTGGTCGGGGCCACGCGCCTGATCAGCGACCACGTCTTCTCGCCGGTGTGACCGACGGCGGGCACCGTCCGCCGTGACGGGCCCGTCCCACCCCCGGTTCGCCACGTCGTCTCCGTGCGTGCCGTTCCGGGCGCGCCCACGCCCCCTGCCCGCAGGTGAGTTGACCTCTTCCGGACTTTGTCCTGGAACCGGAAAAAGACCTTGCTGATTCCTGCGCAACTTCTTCCCCCACTGGACGGGCGCTGCTACTTTCCCATCGAAAGCCTGACGGAGCGGGACCGGCCGACGCCGGTCCGGTATCCCCATGCCGACGGCCGGGGGAGGTGAGGGGCACATGAGACGCATGACAGCTCGACCCGCCAACGCGCATCAGGCGCGGCTCCTGCGGCTGCTCCGTGACGGCGGTCCCAACTCCCGTGCCCAGATGGGGGACCAGATCGACCTGTCCCGTTCCAAGCTCGCCGTCGAGGTCGACCGGCTGCTGGAGACGGGTCTGGTCGTCGCGGACGGCCTGGCCGCCTCGCGCGGCGGGCGGCGTTCGCACAACATCAGGCTCGCCCCGGGCCTGCGCTTCCTGGGCGTCGACATCGGCGCCACCTCGGTCGACGTCGCCGTCACCAACGCCGAGCTGGAGGTGCTCGGCCACCTCAACCACCCGATGGACGTCCGTGAGGGACCGGTCGCCGTCTTCGAGCGGATCCTCGAAATGGCCGCCAAACTCAAGGCCGCCGGCCTCGCCGAAGGCTTCGACGGCGCGGGCATCGGGGTACCGGGGCCGGTGCGGTTCCCCGAGGGCGTCCCCGTCGCCCCGCCGATCATGCCCGGCTGGGACGGCTTCCCGGTCCGCGAGGCACTCAGCCAGGAACTGGGCTGCCCCGTCATGGTCGACAACGACGTGAACCTGATGGCCATGGGGGAGCAGCACGCCGGGGTCGCGCGCTCCGTGGGCGACTTCCTCTGCGTCAAGATCGGCACCGGCATCGGCTGCGGCATCGTCGTCGGCGGAGAGGTGCACCGCGGTGTGACGGGCAGCGCCGGCGACATCGGCCACATCAGGGTCGAGGCCGACGGACGCGCCTGCGCCTGCGGCAACAAGGGCTGCCTGGAGGCCCACTTCAGCGGCGCCGCGCTCGTCCAGGACGCCCTGGAGGCGGCCAGGTCAGGGCGGTCCGCCGCCCTCGCGGCCCGGCTCGAGGCGGCCGGTCAGCTGTCCGCCGTCGACGTCGCCGCGGCTGCCGCGGTCGGTGACGCGGCGGCACTCGAACTCATCCGCGAGGGGGGCAACCGCGTCGGGCAGGTCATCGCCGGGCTCGTCAGCTTCTTCAACCCCGCACTGGTCGTGATCGGCGGCGGCGTCACCGGCCTCGGCCACACGCTGCTCGCCAGCATCCGCAGCCAGGTCTACCGCCAGTCCCTGCCCCTGGCGACCGGCAACCTCCCCATCGTCCTGGGTGAACTGGGCCCCACCGCCGGCGTGATCGGCGCGGCCCGGCTCATCAGCGACCACGTGTTCTCCCCGGCCTGATCCCCCCACCGGCCAAGCGCTCCACCGGCACCACGGCACCACCGGCTCCACTGCACGCTCCGCACGCGTACGTGTCACCCGCACCCGCCGAGGGGATCGTCATGGCACCACAACCACCGGCACCGCCGCCCGCGACAGCGGCGCCGCTGCTCACCATGTCCGGCATCACCAAGTCCTTCCCCGGCGTCCGCGCCCTGGACGGCGTCGACCTGGACGTCCAGGCCGGCGAGGTGCACTGCCTCCTCGGCCAGAACGGCGCGGGGAAGTCCACCCTCATCAAGGTGCTCGCCGGGGCCCACCAGCCCGACGGCGGGGAGATCACCTGGCGCGGGGAACCGGTGTCGCTGAAGTCGCCGATCGCCGCCATGCGGCTCGGCATCGCGACCATCTACCAGGAACTCGACCTGGTCGAGGGGCTGTCCGTGGCCGAGAACGTCTTCCTCGGCCACGAACCGACCACCGCCGGCTTCGTCGTGCGCGGACGCGACGCACGCCGTGAAGCGGCCGTCCTGCTGCGCCGGCTCGGCCACCCCGAGATCGACCCCGCCCGCCGCGTCGGTGACCTCTCGGCCGCCCAGCAGCAGATCGTCTCGATGGCCCGGGCGCTCTCCCACGACGTGCGCCTCATCGTCATGGACGAGCCGTCCGCCGCGCTGGACCCCGAGGAGACCGACAACCTGCTGCGCATCGTCGGGCAGCTGACCGCAGACGGCGTCGCGGTCGTCTACATCTCCCACCGGCTGGAGGAGATCCGCCGCGTCGGCGACCGGGTCACCGTCCTGAAGGACGGCCGCGCGGTCGCCGGCGGACTCCCCGCCAAGTCGATGCCCACGCGCGACATCGTCGCCCTCATGACGGGCCGTGACGTCGAGTACGTCTTTCCGCCGCGTCCCGCGGGACCGCGCTCCGGCGATCCCGTCCTGCGGGTCGAAGGGCTCGCCCGCGACGGCGAGTTCGCCGCCGTGGACCTGGAAGTGCGTCCGGGGGAGATCGTCGGGCTCGCCGGACTCGTGGGCTCCGGACGGTCGGAGATCCTCGAGACGCTCTACGGTGCCAGGAAGCCCACCGCCGGCCGGGTGACCGTCGACGGCCGGCCCCTCAAACCCGGCAGCGTCCGCTCCGCCGTCCGCGCCGGTCTGGGACTGGCGCCCGAGGAGCGCAAGGCGCAGGCACTGCTGATGCTGGAGTCCGTCACGCGCAACGTGTCGGTGTCCACGCTCGCCCGCTTCTCCCGGGCCGGCTGGCTCGACCGCAGGGAGGAACGACGGGCCGCACAGGAGTCCACCCGGTCGCTGTCGCTGCGGCCCGACAACCCCGACGCCCGGGTGCGCACCCTGTCCGGGGGCAACCAGCAGAAGGCCGTCCTGGCCCGCTGGCTGCTGCGCGGCTGCCGCGTCCTGCTGCTCGACGAGCCGACCCGGGGCGTCGACGTCGGCGCCCGCGCCGAGCTGTACGCGGTGATCCGCCGGCTCGCCGACGACGGGCTCGCCGTACTCCTCGTCTCCAGCGAGGTCCCCGAAGTCCTGGGGCTCGCGGACCGGGTGCTGGTGCTCCGTGAGGGACGCGTCGTGCACACGGCGCCCGCGACGGAGCTGGACGAACACCGCGTACTCGACCTCGTCATGGAAGGGAGCCCGAGCTGATGACACAGCCCGCTTCCCAGGCCCCGCAGGCACCGACGCCGCCCGCGGACGCGTCCCCCGTCACGAAGGGCGGCGGCCGGCGTCCGGCGCTGGGGCTCCACGCCGACGTCCGCAACCTGTCCCTGCTCGGCGTCCTCGCCGCCCTCGTCCTGGTCGGGGGCATCACACAGCCCGACGCCTTCCTGGACGTCTCCAACCTCCAACTGGTGCTCACGCAGGCGTCCGTCATCGGTGTCGTCACCGTCGGCATGACCTTCGTGATCACCAGCGGGGGCATCGACCTGTCCGTCGGCGCGATCGTCGCGCTCTCCTCCGTGTGGGCGACGACCCTCGCCACCCAGGAGTACGGCTTCGCGGGCATCCTCTTCACCGCGGTCGTCGTCGGCGTCGGCTGCGGGCTGGTCAACGGGGTGCTCATCGCCTACGGCGGCATGGTGCCGTTCATCGCGACCCTCGCCATGCTCGCCTCGGCACGCGGGCTCGCCCTGTACCTCACCGACGGCAAGACGCAGATCGTCACCGTGAACTCGGTGCTCGACCTCGGCCTTCCCGCCAGCTACGTCCTCGGCATCCCGCCGCTGGTGCTGGTCTTCGCCGGGGTCACCGTCATCGGCTGGCTGGTGCTGAACCGGACGACGTTCGGGCGCCGGACCGTGGCCGTCGGCGGCAACGCGGAGGCGGCCCGCCTCGCCGGCATCGACGTCCGCCGGCAGCGGCTCTACCTCTACCTGCTGTCCGGGCTGTGCTGCGGCATCGCGGCCTTCATGCTGATCATCCTGTCCGGCTCGGGCCAGAACACCAACGGAAACCTCTACGAACTCGACGCCATCGCCGCAGCGATCATCGGCGGCACGCTGCTCAGCGGCGGCCGCGGCACGATCGTCGGCTCCGTCCTGGGCGTCCTGGTGTTCATCACCATCCAGAACATCTTCGCCCTCAACAACCTGGAGAGCGCCGTCCAGCAGATCGCCAAGGGAGCGATCATCGTGGCCGCCGTCCTGGTCCAGCGCAGCACCGTGCGCAACGGCGACGGCTGACACAGCCCGTCGCCCCCGCTCCACCCGACAACCCGCACGCGCCCCGCACCGCCCTATCCCGGAGGGTTTCACCGCCATGCCACGAATCCCGGTCACCAGCCGCAGAGGACTGCTCTTCGGCGCCGCCGCCGTCTCCGCCGGAGCGGCCCTCACCGCCTGCACCAGCAACGAGCCGAAGAAGGCGGGCACGGCCGCCACCAAGGCCCCGGCCGCCGACGACAAGCCCGGCACGCCGGTCACGATCGGCTTCGCCGGCCCGCAGGCCGACCACGGCTGGCTCAACGCCATCAACCAGAACGCCAAGGACCGCGCCGCGAAGTACTCCGAGGTGACGCTGGAGATCACCGAGGGCTCCAACGACACCGCCGCCCAGATCGGGCAGATCCAGACGCTGATCAACAAGAAGGTCGACGTCCTGGTCATCCTGCCGGCCGACGGCAAGGCCCTCACCCAGGTGGGCCTGCAGGCCATGAAGGCCGGCATCCCGGTGATCAACCTGGACCGGATCTTCGCCTCCCCGCAGGCGTACCGCTGCTGGATCGGCGGCGACAACTACGGCATGGGGCTCAACGCCGGCCGCTACATCGGCGAGCAGCTCAAGGACAAGCCGGACGCCAAGGTCGTCGAGCTCGCCGGCATCGACAACCTGGAGCTGACCCGGCAGCGCACCCAGGGCTTCGACGACGCTCTGAAGAACTACCCCAACATCAGGAAGGTGGCCCGGCAGGCCGCCGAGTTCACCGTCGAGACCGGCCAGGCCAAGATGGCCCAGCTGCTGCAGGCGCAGAAGCAGTTCGACGCGCTGTGGAACCACGACGACGACCAGGGCGTCGGTGCCCTGCGCGCGATCGCGCAGGCGGGCCGTGACGAGTTCTTCATGGTCGGCGGCGCGGGGTCCAAGTCGGCGATGGACGCCATCAAGGCCGACAACGGCGTGCTGAAGGCGACCGTCCTGTACCCGCCCACCATGGCCGCCTCCGCCATCGACCTGGCCCGAGCGCTCGGACAGAAGAAGGGCGTCGGCGGGTTGTCGGAGCTGGAGATCCCCGCGTCGATCACCCTGTACTCGGCCGTCGTCACCAAGGAGAACGTCGACGAGTACCTGCCGACGGGCTTCATCTAACAGATCCGCCCCGCCCGTCCGAACCGAGCAACCGACGAGGAGCAACGGCATGGCTGATATGGCCGGCAAGGAAGACAGTGAGGCAGGGGCCGCTTCGCCGGCGCTCGGCATCGGCATGGTCGGCTACGCCTTCATGGGCGCCACCCACTCCCACGCGTGGCGCACCGTGGGCCGCGTGTTCGACCTGCCGATGAGGCCCGTCCTGGCCGCGATCGGCGGCCGGGACGAGGGGGCGGTGCGGGCCGCGGCCGCCCGGCACGGCTGGGCCGCCGCGGAGACGGACTGGCGGGCACTGGTGGACCGGGACGACGTCCAGCTGGTGGACGTGTGCACCCCCGGGGACAGCCACGCCGAGATCGCCATCGCGGCGCTCGAGGCGGGCAAGCACGTCCTGTGCGAGAAGCCGCTGGCCAACTCGGTCGCCGAGGCGGAGGCCATGGCCGCGGCGGCCGAGTTGGCGGCCGCCCGCGGCCAGGTGGCCATGGTCGGCTTCAACTACCGGCGGGTGCCGGCGGTCGCCTACGCCCGCCGGCTCATCGCGGACGGGAGGGTGGGCACCATCCGCCACGTGCGGGTGACCTACCTCCAGGACTGGCTCGTCGACCCGGACTTCCCGCTGACCTGGCGGCTGAAGCGCGAGTACGCGGGCTCCGGGGCGCTCGGTGACCTCGGCGCGCACGCCGTCGACCTCGCGCAGTACCTGGCGGGGGAGCACCTGGTGGGGGTCTCGGCGCTCACCGAGACGTTCGTACGGGAGCGGCCCGAGCTGGCCGGCACGTCGTCGGGGCTGTCGGGCTCCGGGAGCACCCGGCGGGGGCCGGTCACCGTCGACGACGCGGCGCTGTTCACCGGGCGGCTGGCCTCGGGGGCGCTCGCCTCCTTCGAGGCCACGAGGATGGCCTCGGGGCGCAAGAACGCCCTGCGGCTGGAGATCAACGGCGAGCGCGGCTCGCTCGCCTTCGACCTGGAGCGGCTGAACGAGCTGTCGTTCCACGACCACACCGAGCCCGCCGACTCGGCCGGCTTCCGGCGGATCCTGGTGACCGAGCCGGGCCATCCGTACCTGGAGGCGTGGTGGCCGCCCGGCCACGCGCTCGGTTACGAGCACACCTTCACCCACCAGGCGCGCGACCTCGTCCTCGGGATCGCCGAAGGGGTCGCCCCGGCGCCGTCGTTCGCCGACGGGCTGCAGGTGCAGCGGGTCCTGGCGGCGGTGGAGGAGAGCGCCGAGAAGAACGCCGTCTACACCCCCGTCCCCGCCTGACCACGCCCGTATCGAGGAGGCCCTCGCCGTGCCACGACCCTTCACCCTCTTCACCGGCCAGTGGGCCGACCTGCCCCTGGAGGAGGTCTGCCGGCTCGCCCGCGACTTCGGTTACGACGGGCTCGAACTCGCCTGCTGGGGCGACCACTTCGAGGTCGACAAAGCCCTGGCCGACCCCGCCTACCTGGACGGGCGGCGGGCGCTGCTCGACAAGTACGGCCTGAAGTGCTGGGCGGTCTCCAACCACCTGGTCGGACAGGCCGTCTGCGACAACCCGATCGACGAGCGCCACAAGGGGATCCTGCCCGCCCGGATCTGGGGCGACGGTGAGCCGGAGGGCGTCCGGCAGCGGGCCGCGCGCGAGCTGGCCGACACCGCGCGCGCCGCGGCCGCCTTCGGGGTGCGCACCGTCATCGGCTTCACCGGCTCGTCGATCTGGCACCTGGTCGCCATGTTCCCGCCGGTCCCGGAGCGGATGATCGAGCGCGGCTTCGAGGACTTCGCCGAGCGGTGGAACCCGATCCTGGACGTCTACGACGCCGAGGGGGTCCGCTTCGCCCACGAGGTCCACCCGGCCGAGATCGCCTACGACTACTGGACCACGCACCGCGCGCTGGAGGCCGTCGGCCACCGGCCGGCCTTCGGGTTGAACTTCGACCCGAGCCACTTCGTGTGGCAGGACCTCGACCCCGTCGGGTTCCTGTGGGACTTCAAGGACCGCATCTACCACGTCGACTGCAAGGAGGCCCGCAAGCGCCTCGACGGCCGCAACGGGCGCATGGGCTCCCACCTGCCGTGGGGCGACCCGCGGCGCGGCTGGGACTTCGTCTCGGCCGGGCACGGCGACGTGCCGTGGGAGGACGTGTTCCGGATGCTCCGGTCGATCGGATACGACGGCCCGATCTCCGTCGAGTGGGAGGACGCCGGGATGGACCGCCTCGCGGGCGCCCCGGAAGCGCTTTCCCTCCTGAAGCGGTACGACTTCGATCCGCCTGCGGCGTCCTTCGACGCCGCGTTCGGAGGCAACGACTAGGCGTCACCGCAGGTCACAGCACACATCCCGCAGCCCGGCGGCCGCCGCCGCCGGGCCTGTCGGGCTGCCCGGGCCCAGCTTTGTCCTGGCGCTGGAGAAAGTTCAACTTATTCACCGCGCAAGGCCTTTCGGTCCGGGACGAACCCGGCTACCGTCCCTGAGGTGTACAGGACACAGGCCTGAAACACGAGGCCGGTCCTGAGCGGCACCCGACCAGCGTGACGGCGCACGCCGGTCCCCGGATCTTCCGCACGGCAGCTGCATCCGCCCGTACGACCTTCCCGGAGGACACACGTGCACAGAAAACGGCCCGGAGCATCCAGAACCCGATTCCGGCAGGGACTCGCGCTCCTCACCGGCGGCCTCCTCGCCGCCACGTCCCTCGTCATCTCCGCCCCCTTGGGCGCCTCGGCCCGGCCCCTCGACACGGAGCCCGCGGCCGCGGCGGCGGAGGAGTTCCAGCAGGTCACCCTCGCCAAGGGGGAGCCCGAGACGGGCGAGCCCATGTCCCTCGCGGTCCTGCCCGACCGCAGCGTGCTGCACACCTCGCGCGACGGCGAGCTGCGCAGGACCGACGCCGCCGGCACCACCACCGTGATCGGAACGGTCCCCGTCTACACGCACGACGAGGAGGGCCTCCAAGGCGTCGGCATCGACCCGGACTTCAGCGAGAACCGGGCGATCTTCCTCTACTACGCGCCCCCGCTCGACACCCCCGCAGGCGACGCCCCCGACCAGGGGACGGCCGAGGACTTCGCCAAGTTCGACGGCGTCAACCGGCTCTCGCGCTTCACGCTGAACGCCGACTGGACCCTCGACAACGCCAGCGAGAAGAAGGTCCTCGACGTCGCCACGACCCGCGGCATCTGCTGCCACGTCGGCGGTGACATCGACTTCGACGCCCAGGGCAACCTGTACCTGTCGACCGGCGACGACTCCAACCCCTTCGCCTCCGACGGCTACGCGCCCATCGACGACCGCCCGGGCCGCAACCCCGCCTACGACGCCCGCCGCACCTCCGGCAACACCAACGACCTGCGCGGCAAGCTGCTGCGGATCAAGGTCGCCGACGACGGTTCGTACACGATCCCCGAGGGCAACCTCTTCGCCCCGGGCACGGACAGGACCCGGCCCGAGATCTACGCCATGGGCTTCCGCAACCCGTTCCGCTTCAGCGTCGACAAGAAGACCGGCATCGCCTACGTCGGCGACTACGGACCCGACGCCGGCGCGGCCGACCCCAAGCGCGGCCCCGGCGGCCAGGTCGAGTTCGCCCGCGTGACGAAGGCCGGCAACTTCGGCTGGCCCTTCTGCACCGGCGACAACGACCCGTACGTCGACTACGACTTCGCGACCGGGCAGTCCGGCGCGACCTTCGACTGCGCCGCGCCGAAGAACGACTCGCCGTACAACACGGGCCTGACCGACCTGCCGCCCGCGCAGGCCGCGTGGATCCCCTACGACGGCGGTTCCGTGCCCGAGTTCGGCTCCGGCTCCGAGTCCCCCATGGGCGGCCCGGTCTACCGGTACGACCCCGAACTGGACTCCCCGGTGAAGTTCCCCGAGGCCTACGACGGCGACTTCTTCGCCGGCGAGTTCGGGCGCCGCTGGATCAAGCGCATCGACCAGGGCGAGGACGGCACGGTCCAGTCCATCAACGACGTGCCCTGGACCGGCACGCAGATCATGGACATGGCCTTCGGCCCGGACGGCGCGCTGTACGTCCTCGACTACGGCACCGCCTGGTTCGGCGGTGACGAGCACTCCGCCCTCTACCGGATCGAGAACGCCACCGACGGCCGCTCCCCGAGCGCCGAGGCGTCCGCGAACAAGACCTCGGGCACCGCACCGCTGAAGGTCACCTTCTCCTCGGCCGGCACCACCGACCCCGACGGCGACACGCTCGCCTACAGCTGGGACTTCGGCGACGGCGGCACCTCCACCGCGGCCGACCCCGCGCACACCTACCGTACGAACGGCACCTACACCGCGACCCTCACGGTGAAGGACCCGACCGGGCGCACCGCGACCGCGAGCGTCCAGGTCGTCGTCGGCAACACCGCGCCCAAGGTGACCCTGGAACTACCCGCCGAGGGGGCCCTGTTCAGCTTCGGCGACGAGATCCCGTTCAAGGTGACCGTCACCGACCCCGAGGACGGGACCGTCGACTGCTCCAAGGTCAAGGTCACCTACGTCCTCGGCCACGACAGCCACGGCCACCCCGTGACCTCCGTTAACGGCTGCTCCGGCGCCATCAAGACCTCCGCCGACGGCGGCCACGACCCCAACGCCAACATCTTCGGCGTCATCGACGCCGAGTACACCGACGGCGGGGGCGGCGGCCAGGAGGCGCTGCCCGGCCACGACCAGGCGCAGCTGCAGCCGCGCCACCGGCAGGCCGAGCACTTCACGGGCTCGTCCGGCGTCGACCTCTTCGACAAGGCCGAGGCCCACGGCGGCCGCACCGTCGGCAACATCGACGACGGCGACTGGATCTCCTTCAAGCCCTACAACCTCACCGGCTCCGTCCGGCTGACCGCCCGCGTTTCCTCCGGAGGCTCCGGTGGCTTCCTCGAGGTGCGCACCGGCTCGGCGACCGGCCCGATCCTGGGCTCCGCCCCCGTACCGGTGACCGGCAGCTGGGAGACCTTCCAGGAGATCGACGTACCGCTGCGCGCCGTGCCGAAGAAGACCACCGAGCTGTTCCTGGTCTTCAAGGGCGGCTCCGGGGCGCTCTACGACCTCGACGATTTCGAGCTCTCCAACGTCCCGGCAGACCGCGCCGCCAAGCGCGTCCTGGTCTTCTCCAGGACCGCCGGGTTCCGCCACGACGCCATCCCCACCGGCGTCGCCGCGCTGAAGGAGCTCGGCGCCACCGCCAACATCACCGTCGACGCCACCGAGGAGCCGCGTCAGTTCACCAGCAACAACCTGGCGCGCTACGACGCGGTGGTGTTCCTGTCGACCACCGGTGACGTCCTCAACGCCGATCAGCAGCAGGCGTTCGAGAATTACGTCAAGGGCGGGGGCGCCTACATGGGCGTCCACGCCGCCGCCGACACCGAGTACGACTGGCCCTTCTACGGCGGCCTCGTCGGCGCCTACTTCCAGGGGCACCCGCAGATCCAGAAGGCCACCGTCCGCGCCGAGGACCACACGCACCCCGCCACCGCGCACCTCGACGAGGCCGGCTGGGAGCGCACCGACGAGTGGTACAACTACCGCACCAACCCGCGCGGCCAGGCCCGCGTCCTCGCCACCCTGGACGAGACCACCTACCAGGGCGGCACGATGAAGGGCGACCACCCGATCGCGTGGTGCCAGACCTACCAGTCCGGGCGCTCCTTCTACACCGGTCTCGGGCACACCAAGGAGTCCTACGCCGAGCCGGCCTTCCGCCAGCACCTCCTGGGCGGACTGCGCTACGCCGTCGGACAGGTCAAGGCCGACTGCAAGCCGCAGACGGGCTACCGCGACCTGTTCAACGGGTACACCTCGGAGGGCTGGAAGCAGGCGGGCCCCGGCAAGTTCAACGTCGTCGACGGTGAACTGCGCACCGAGGGCGGCATGGGCCTGCTGTGGTACCAGGCCAAGCAGTACGGCGCGTACTCCCTGAAGCTCGACTGGAAGATGGACGGCGACGACAACTCCGGTGTCTTCGTGGGCTTCCCGGCCTCCGACGACCCCTGGTCAGCGGTGGACAAGGGCTACGAGATCCAGATCGACGCCTCCGACGCCCCCGACCGCACCACCGGCTCCGTCTACAGCTTCAAGTCGGCCAACCTCAAGGCCCGCGACCAGGTGCTGCGTCCCCCGGGCCAGTGGAACAGCTACGAGATCAAGGTCCAGGGTGAACGGCTCCAGGTCTTCCTCAACGGAGTCAAGATCAACGACTTCACCAACACCGACCCCGCCCGCAGCCTGAAGGACGGCTACATCGGCCTGCAGAACCACGGGGCCGACGACCAGGTGTCCTTCCGGAACGTACAGATCAAGGAACTTCCCTCCTCGTAGGGCAGTCCCTGCCGGCACCCACGAGCCGGCGGCGGGCGGGGAGACGCCGTGCCCCCGCCCGCCGCCCCCCACCACTCGCACCAGGGAGGCAGCCGTGACGAACCCCCCCGCCCCGGCACCGGCATCGGACCACCGGTCGCCCGCACGCACCGGAGTGTGGCTCATCGGAGCCCGCGGCTCCGTCGCCACCACCGCCGTCGCGGGATGCGCGGCGATCACCGCCGGGCTCCACCCCGCGACGGGCATGGTGAGCGAGACCGCTCCCTTCGCCTCGGCCGGCCTTCCACCACTCCCTTCCCTGGTCTTCGGCGGCCACGACACGGCCGCCTGCCCGCTGGGCAAGCGGGCGGAACAGCTCGCGGAGGGCGGCGTGCTGCCGTACGGCCTGCCGGCCGCGCTCCGCGCCGAACTCGCCGCCGCCGACGCCGAGATCCGCACCGGCGGCCCGCTCCCCGGCGACACCCGCGGTGACGAGGAGCTGATCGCGGCGTTCGCGGCGGACATCACCGCCTTCACCCACCGCCACGACCTGGCGCGGACCGTCGTCGTCAACGTCGCCTCCACCGAGCCCGTTCCCGAGCCCGGGAGCGACCGCCTCCCGGCGAGCTCCCTCTACGCGGCGGCGGCGATCGAGGCCGGATGCGCCTACGTGAACTTCACCCCCTCCACCGGGATACGGACCCGGGACCTCGCCGAGGCGGCCTCCGCCCGCGGCCTGCCTCACGCGGGACGGGACGGCAAGACGGGGCAGACCCTGCTCCGCTCCGTCCTCGCCCCGATGTTCGTGCAACGCGCGCTGTCGGTACGGGCCTGGTCCGGCACCAACCTGCTCGGCGGCGGCGACGGGGCGGTCCTCGCCGACCCCGCGGCGGCCGCGGCGAAGAACGCCGGCAAGGAGCGCGTCCTCGCCGACGCCCTCGGCGCCGCCCCCGAGGGCGAGGTGCACATCGACGACGTCCCCGCCCTCGGCGACTGGAAGACGGCCTGGGACCACATCGCCTTCGACGGCTTCCTCGGCACCCGCATGGTCCTCCAGACCACCTGGCAGGGATGCGACTCCGCCCTCGCCGCCCCGCTCGTCCTCGACCTCGCCCGCTTCGCGGCCCGCGCCCAGGAGGCCGGTCTGAGCGGACCCCTCCCCGAGCTGGGCTTCTACTTCAAGGACCCCGACCCGGGCGCCCCCGCGGCGCTCTCCGAGCAGTACGGGGAGCTGCTGGCCCTCGCCGTGAGGCTGGGGGAGTCCCGGTGAGGGCACCGGGAGCGGGGCGGCTGCGGGCCCTGGCCGTCGTGGCGGCCCTCGGCGTCGTGACGGCGTTCGCCGCGCGCCACCCAGCGCGCGGCACGGTGCACGACACCGTCCCGCGGGGCGGGGCGGCGCGCGGCACCCACCGGCCCGGGGCGGAGGAGGGGGCCGCCCCGGGCGGGTGCGACGACGCCCGGCCCGCCGGGCCCGGGAGCGCCGACGACGCCGGCGACGCCGAGGCGGAACGGCCCGCACCGGCCCCACGGCTGTGGGACTGGGCCGAACTCCTGCGCGTCTCCGCCCTGTTCACCGTCCCGGGCGACGCCCTCGCGGGCGCCGCCGCGACGGGACGCGGTCCCCGCCGCGGCACGTTCCTCGCCATCGGCAGCTCGCTGTGCCTCTACCACGCGGGCATGGCGCTCAACGACTGGGCCGACCGCGACGAGGACGCCGTCGACCGCCCCCACCGGCCCCTCCCCTCGGGCCGGATCAGCCCAGCCGCCGCCCTGACGGCCGCCGGGGCGCTCACCGCGGCCGGCCTGGCGCTCGCGGCCCGCGCGGGACGCGCCCCGCTCGCCCTCGCCACCACCCTCGCGGCGACGGTCTGGGCGTACGACCTGCGTCTTAAGCACACGGCGGCGGGACCGGCCGCCATGGCCACCGCACGCGCCCTCGACCTCGTGCTCGGCGCGGCGGCCACCCGTCCCCGGGCGCTCGCCGCTGCGCTGCCCCACGCCGCCCTGCTCGGCGCACACACCTACGCGGTCACCACCGTCTCCCGCAACGAGACGCAGGGCGGCTCCAGCAGGGCACCGCTCGCAGCGCTGGTCACGACCACGGCGATCGCCGCCGTCACGGCCGACGCCGCCCGGACGCTGCACCACCTGCGTGCGTCCACACGCCCGCCGTCGGCCACTGCCCGGCACGGGTCGGGCGGTGGCCGGCGCGGGCGACCGGCCCCGAGGACGGAGCAACCACCGGCCCTGCCCCACGTCCTGACGGCACTGGCCTCCGCGGCCTACGCCGGCACGGCGCTCACCCCCTTCCTGCACGCGGCTCTCAACCCGTCACCGCAGCTCACCCAGCGCGCGGTCGGCGGCGGGATCCGCGCCATGATCCCGTTGCAGGCCGCCCTGGCGGCCCGCTCCGGCTCGGGAGCATCCGCGGCGGCCGTCCTCGCCCTCGGCCCCGTAGCCCGCCGGGTCGCCAGGAAGGTGAGCCCCACATGAGCCTGCGCCTCGGCTACGGAACCAACGGCCTCACCGACCTCCGCCTCGATGACGCCCTCTCCCTCCTCGCCGACCTGGGCTACGACGGCGTCGGACTGACCCTCGACCACATGCACCTCGACCCGCTGGCACCCGACCTCGCCGCCCGCACCCGGCGCCTCGCGGGACGGCTGTCCGCGCTCGGCCTCGAGGTCACCGTCGAGACCGGCGCCCGCTACGTCCTCGACCCGCGCCGCAAGCACGGTCCCTCCCTCCTCGACCCGGACCCCGACGCCCGCGCCGCCCGCACCCGGTTGCTCGTCCGCGCCGTCCAGGTCGCCGCCGACCTCGGGGCCCACGCCGTGCACTGCTTCAGCGGGATCACGCCCGCCGGCACGTCGTCCGCAACCGCATGGCAGCGGCTCGAAGGCGCCCTCGCACCCGTCCTGGACGCGGCGTCCACCGCGGGGGTCCCGCTCGCGGTCGAGCCCGAGCCCGGTCACCTCCTCGCGTGCCTCGACGACTTCCACCACCTGCGCGGCCTGCTCGGCGACCCCGAACCCCTCGGACTCACCCTCGACATCGGCCACTGCCAGTGCCTGGAACCGGCGCCCCCCGCAGACTGCGTCAAACAGGCCGCCCCCTGGCTCCGCCACGTCCAGATCGAGGACATGCGCCGCGGCGTCCACGAACACCTCCCCTTCGGCCACGGGGAGATCGACTTCCCGCCCGTCCTCCAGGCCCTGGCGGACACCGGCTACGAGGGCCTGACCGTCGTGGAACTTCCCCGCCACTCCCACGCCGGACCCGAACTCGCCCGCACCTCCCTCGACTTCCTGCGCTCCCACACCCCCGCGAACGGAGCCACGGCATGACGACACCCACCCGCGAGGGCCTCCAGGGCCGGCTCGGCGACGCCGCCGGCGCCTGGCTCGACGCGGCCCTTGCCGAAGCCGGAGCCGCCCGCGACGGCACCACGGACGACGACACCCCCACCACACCCTCCTCCGTGCCCGCCTGGGAACAGCGCTTCGCCTCCGCGGGCCGCCACTGCGGCCAGGAGCACGCCGACGCCGCCCGCGTGCTGCTCCTACGGGAGGCCCGCGCCGACGCCGCCACGCTGACCCGCCTGTACCGGCAGGGCACCGCCGCGGAGCGCCGCGCCGTCCTCCTCGCGCTGCCGCACCTCGCGCCGGCCCCCGCCGACGGGGTGCCCCTCGTCGAGGACGCCCTGCGCACCAACGACACGCGGCTCGTCGCCGCCGCCGTCGGCCCCTACGCCGCGGAGCACCTCGACCCGCACACCTGGCGTCACGCCCTCCTCAAATGCCTGTTCACCGGAGTGCCGGTGGACGCGGCCGCCCGGCTCGAGGACCGGGCACGCGGCGACGCGGAACTGGCCCGCATGCTCGGCGACTACGCGGCGGAACGCACCGCCGCGGGCCGGCCCGTCCCCGCGGACCTCCACCGCGCCCTCGCCCTGACGTCCCGGACGGAGGAGTCCTGATGCGCATCTTCGACCCCCACATCCACATGACCTCCCGCACCACGGACGACTACGAGGCCATGTACGCCGCCGGTGTCCGCGCCCTGGTCGAACCCTCCTTCTGGCTCGGTCAGCCCCGCACCTGCCCCGAGTCCTTCTTCGACTACTTCGACTCCCTCCTGGGCTGGGAACCCTTCCGCGCCGCGCAGTACGGCATCGCCCACCACTGCACCGTCGCCCTGAACCCCAAGGAGGCGAACGACCCGCGCTGCCTCCCCGTCCTCGACGCGCTGCCCCGCTTCCTCGTCAAGGACAACGTCGTCGCCGTCGGCGAGATCGGCTACGACTCGATGACCCCCGCCGAGGACACCGCCCTCGCCACCCAGCTCCAGCTCGCCGCCGACCACGGACTGCCCGCCCTCGTCCACACCCCGCACCGCGACAAGCTCACCGGGATGCGCCGCACCATCGACGTCGTCCGCGAGTCCGCGCTCGACCCCGAGCACGTCCTGCTCGACCACCTGAACGAGACCACGGTGAAGGAGGCCGCCGACAGCGGCTGCTGGCTGGGCTTCTCCATCTACCCCGACACCAAGATGGACGAGGACCGCATGGTCGCCGTGCTGAAGGCCTACGGTACCGAGAAGACGCTGGTCAACTCCGCAGCGGACTGGGGGAAGAGCGACCCCCTCAAGACCCGCAGGACCGCGGACGCGATGCTCGCCGCCGGCTTCACCGCCGACGACGTCGACCAGGTCCTGTGGCGCAACCCCGTCGTCTTCTACGGCCGCAGCGGCAAGCTGCAGCTCGACGTCCCGGCCCCCGCGGACCTGCACGAGGGCAACTCCATCCTCCGCGGCGGGGAATGAGGAGGCGGTACCCATGCGCTTCCGGCACCCCGACGGCTCCGTCGTCCACCTGGCCTACTGCACCAACGTCCATCCCGCGGAGACGCTCGACGGAGTCCTCTCGCAGCTCCGCGACCACTGCGAACCCGTGCGCAAACGGCTGGGCCGGGACCGGCTCGGCATCGGGCTGTGGCTCGCCAAGGACGCCGCGCGCGCCCTCCACACCGATCCGGCCGCCCTGCGCGGGCTGCGCACCGCACTCGACCGCCGCGGCCTCGAGGTCGTCACCCTCAACGGCTTCCCCTACCAGGGCTTCGGCGCCGCCGAGGTCAAGTACCGGGTCTACCGGCCGGACTGGACCGAGCCGGAGCGGCTCGCCTACACCAGCGGCCTCGCCGACCTCCTCGCCGCCCTGCTCCCCGCCGACGTCACCGAAGGATCGATCTCCACCCTCCCGCTCGCCTGGCGCACCCTCTGGGACGAGCGTGCCGCGCGGAGCGCCAGGACCGCCCTCACCACCCTCGCCGGACGGCTCGACGCGCTGGCCGAACTCACCGGCAAGTCCATCAGGATCGCCCTGGAACCCGAACCGGGCTGCATCGTCGAGACCACCGCGGACGCGATAGAGCCCCTCACGGCGATCGCCCACCCCCGCATCGGCGTGTGCGTCGACACCTGCCATCTCGCCACCTCCTTCGAAGAACCCGCCGCCGCGCTGGACGCGCTCACCGCGGCGGGCATCACCATCCCCAAGGTCCAGCTCTCCGCCGCCCTGCACGCCGAACACCCGCACCTGCAGGACGTACGCGACGCGCTCGCCGCCTTCTCCGAACCCCGCTTCCTCCATCAGACGCGCGCCCGCACCGCCGGCGGGTTGCACGGCACCGACGACCTCCACCAGGCGCTCACCGAGGGGCCGCTCCCCACTGGCGCACCCTGGCGCGCCCACTTCCACGTGCCGCTGCACGCACCGCCGGCGCCTCCGCTCACCTCCACCGTCCCCGTCCTGAAGGACGCCCTCGCCCGCCTCGTCGGCGGCCCGTCCCCGCTGACCCACCACCTCGAGGTCGAGACCTACACCTGGCAGGCCCTCCCCGCCGAGCTGCGCCCACGCACCCGGGCCCAGCTCGCCGACGGCATCGCCGCGGAACTCGGTCTGGCCCGCGACCTCCTCCACGACCTCGGCCTGAAGGAACTCCCATGACCGACACCGCCGGGCCGGCCCCCCTCCTCGTCCTCGACGTCGTCGGCCTCACCCCCCGGCTCCTGGACCACATGCCGCATCTGAGGCGGCTCGCGGACAGCGGCTCACAGGCCCCGCTCGGCACCGTCCTGCCCGCGGTGACCTGTGCCGCCCAGTCCACCTTCCTCACGGGTGCGCCGCCCGCCGGGCACGGCATCGTCGGCAACGGCTGGTACTTCCGCGAACTCGGCGACGTCCTGCTGTGGCGCCAGCACAACGGTCTCGTCGCCGGCGACAAGCTGTGGGACGCCGCCCGCCGTGCCCACCCGGGCTACACCGTGGCCAACATCTGCTGGTGGTACGCCATGGGCGCCGACACCGATGTCACGGTCACCCCGCGCCCCGTCTACTACGCGGACGGCCGCAAGGAGCCCGACTGCTACACCCGGCCCCCCGAGCTTCACGACGAGCTCACCGACGCCCTCGGTACCTTCCCCCTCTTCCACTTCTGGGGCCCCGGCGCCGACATCGTCTCCAGCCGCTGGATCATCGACGCCACCCGGCACATCCTGCGCACCCGCACACCCGACCTCGCCCTCTGCTACCTCCCGCACCTCGACTACGACCTGCAGCGGTTCGGTCCGGACGACCCCCGCTCCCGCCGCGCGGCCACCGAGCTGGACGAGGCCCTGGCCCCGCTCCTCGACGACGCACGCAGGGAGGGCCGCACGGTGGTGGCGCTCTCCGAGTACGCGATCACGCCGGTCAGCCGGCCCGTCGACATCAACCGCGAGCTGCGGCGCGCCGGGCTGCTGGAGGTCCACACCCAGGACGGGATGGAGTACCTCGACGCGATGGCCTCCCGCGCGTTCGCGGTCGCCGACCACCAGATCGCCCATGTGTACGTGCGCCGTCCCGAGGACCTCGAAGCCACCCGCAAGGTCCTCGCCACGCTGCCCGGCGTCACCGAACTCCTCGACGACGAGGGCAAGAAGCGGCACGGTCTGGACCATCCGCGCTCCGGCGAGCTCGTCGCCGTGGCGGACCCGGACGCCTGGTTCACGTACTACTACTGGCTTGACGACGACAGGGCACCCGACTTCGCCCGGCTCGTCGAGATCCATCGCAAACCCGGCTACGACCCCGTCGAACTGTTCATGGACCCCGCGGACCCCTACGTCCGCGTCAAGGCCGCCACCGCACTGGCCCGCAAGAAGCTCGGCATGCGCTACCGCATGGCGGTCGTGCCGCTCGACCCCTCGCCTATTCGCGGCAGCCACGGCCGCCTCCCGGCGAGCGACGAAGAAGGTCCGCTCATCCTCTGCTCCATCCCCCGTGCCGTCGGCGGCCGCGTGGCGGCCACCGAAGTGAAGTCCCTGCTCCTGCGCCTGGCAGGACTCCACTGAACCACACATCACCGACGCCAAGGAGTTATCCACAATGACCAGCTCGCGTCGTAACAGCACCCCCGACCCGGAGCTCAGCCGCAAGCTCAGCAGACGCGGCATGCTGGGCGTCGCCGCCGGAGCCGGCGCCGCCGCGCTGCTCGGCCTGGCCGCCCCCACCGCTGCCGCCGCCCAGAGCAAGGGGCACGGCAAGGGCCACGGCCGCCCGGTCCTGCCTCCCGGCCGCCTCGGCATCCAGCTGTACTCGCTGCGCGACAAGGTCTCCACACTGGGCTTCGCCCCCGTCTTCTCGGAACTCCAGAAGTACGGCTACGACGAGATCGAGTACGCCGGCTACACGCAGGGCTCCGCGGGCGCCATCACCCTCGCCCAGCTGCGCCGGCTCGCCCGCGACCACGGATTGCGCGCCATCGGCAGCCACGTCGGCTACTACAACGACGGCGACCCGAACGCCTACACCTTCGCCCAGAACCTGACGAAGGTCCTCGACGACGCCCAGGCTCTCGGGCTGAAGCACATCGGAACGGCGTCCGGTCCCTGGCGGTACGGCAGCACCGTCGACGGCTGGAAGCGCTGCGCCGAGGAGTTCAACGAGTACGGCGCGGCCGCCAAGGCCCGCGGCATGAAGTTCTACCAGCACAACCACGCGGAGGAGTTCTCCTTCGCCACCGACCGCCCGGGAGTGCGGCTGTACGACGTCCTCCTCGCCGAGACCGACCCCGACCTGGTCTACCTGGAGATGGACATCTACTGGGCCTACGCGGGCCAGTTCCGGTTCTCCAAGCGTGCGGACGGCACCCCCGCCCCCTTCGACCCGCTGCGCTACGTCCTGAAGCAGCCCGACCGCTACCCCCTCTTCCACGTCAAGGACGGTGAGCGCGACGACACCAACGCCGACGGCTACCGCATGGTCGACGTCGGGGACGGGGACATCGACTACCAGCGGTTCATCTCGGCCGTGACGCGCACACACGGCGGCCGCCTCGACCACCACTGGCAGACCGAGCACGACACGCCGCCCGATTCCTTCAGCTTCGCCCGCAGGTCGAGCGCGTACCTGCACTCGCTGCGCGAGAAGGACTGCTGACGCCGTGTCGGTGACGATCTGACGCGCCGTCCGGCATGCCGGAGGGGCCCCGTGCCCGCCGCTCGGGCGGGCCGGGGCCCTTCGTCTTCCCGGGAGAAGCCGGGCTTGCGCGTCGCCGCGACTTCGGGCAGTCCTGCGGCCGCAGCGACGCGCGAGCCCATGACCAGGGACGGAGCGGGTCCCATCCGCTCCGGGCCCGCGGTCGGCTCGGTCGTCCCGGGGGCTGGGTGGCCGCGTTGGCGTACGTTGTCGGTGACGAGGATTCACTCGTCGGGAGGTCCGGACGTGACGGTTCGTGATTACGGTGCGTGGTGGAGTCATTGAGGCCCCGTCGGACCCGTGATCATCAGGAATTCGGCGCTGTGCACGCCGTCCGCAGTCCACCGTTCGCCGCACCTGACGCGGCGTCGCGTGACGGAGCGTGACGGAATTCCGTCGTGCGGCGCGGATGTCCTCGACGCAGGCTCTCCATGTCGGAACCCTGCGGGTATCGCCACGGTGCCCGCCGAGACAGGAGAGTCAGTATGCGCGTTTCCCGTTTTGTGGCCGCTGTCGGTGTGGCCTCTGTCGTTCTGCTGGGTGGTGCCACTGCCGCCGGCGCCGCCACCCCGGACCTCGCCGGCACCAAGGGAACCCACGTCACGGGCGACCACGGCCGCGGCGGCTACGACCGTGGTCACGGTGGGCGCGGCCACCACCGTGACTCCTACCGCTTCGACCGCGGCTTCTTCGGCTCGTACCTCTTCGGGCCCTACCTCTTCGACCCCTTCTTCTTCGGCGGTCGCTTCCACTGACCTCCGGCCGGCCTGAGCGCCCACGCGTGACGGCCGTCGGTCCCCCGGGCCGCCGCCCCCGTACAGGGGCGGCGGCCCCCGTGCGTGCGGGGCGGTGCGCACCGCGGACTCCCATGTGTACGGCGATAACAAGTCAGCGTTATCGCTGCTTGCGTTTCCGCCGATAACGTGGCACCGTTATCAGCGGAAGCGGGGCGATGGAAGGAGTCGCCCCCCTCGCGCGATCAGGAGACCGCCATGACCGAGACCACCACCACTCGCCGCGTCGCGATCGTCACGGGCGGCTCCCGCGGCATCGGCCGCGAAGTCGCGCTGCGCCTGGCCGCCGACGGCCAGGCGGTCGTCGTCGCCTACGCCGGCAACCAGGCCGACGCCGACGCGACCGTCACCCAGATCGCCGCCATCGGCGGTTCCGGCCTCGCGGTTCAGGCTGACGTCGCCGACGAGAAGGCGGTCCAGGAGCTCTTCGACGCCGCGGAGCGGGAGTTCGGCGGTGTGGACGTCGTGGTCAACTCGGCCGGCCTCATGATCCTGAACACCGTGGCGGACTTCGACCTCGACGCCCTTGACCGCATGCACCGCACCAACATCCGCGGCACCTTTGTGGTCAACCAGCAGGCCGCCCGCAGGCTCCGCGAGGGCGGCGCCGTGATCAACGTGTCCTCGTCCCAGACCCGGATCGCCACGCCGACCTACGCGGCGTACGCCGCGTCGAAGGGTGCGGTCGAGGCCATCAGCCTGATCCTGGCCCGGGAGCTGCGCGGCCGCGACATCACCGTGAACGCCGTCGCGCCCGGCCCGGTCGCCACCGACCTGTTCCTCAACGGCAAGGACGAGGCGACCATAGACCGGTTCGCGAAGCTGAACCCCCTCGAGCGCCTCGGCTCCCCTCAGGACGTCGCCGAGATCGTCTCCTTCCTGGCCGGCCCCGGTCGCTGGATCAACGGTCAGACGATCTTCGCCAACGGCGGAGCGGCCTGACCCGCCGGCCGTACACCTCCGCGCGACCCCTCCGGGCACCGCACCGCCGGTCCGTCCGCCGGACCGCCGGGTCGTCGACCCGCCCGGCACCCCGCACCTCGACCGCATCCTGCCCCGGCAGATCCACCACCTCGTGCCACCCCACCCCGACCCGGGGCCCGGACGCCACAGCCGCCGGGACCGGTCCCCATCAGCCCAAGGAGATCCGTCATGTCCCCCGTGTCCTCCGTCGTCCTGGTCACCGGTGCGAGCTCCGGATTCGGCGCGCTGGCCGCCCACGCTCTGGCCTCCGCGGGCCACACGGTCTACGCGAGCATGCGCGACATATCCGGCCGCAACGCCGAGCGTGCGGCGCAGGTACGTGAACGGGCCGCCCGCGAGGGCATCGACCTGCGGGTCGTCGAACTCGACGTGCTGTCCCAGGACAGCGCGGACCGCGCCGTCGCCACCGTCCTGAGCGAGGCCGGCCGGCTGGACGTCCTGGTCCACAACGCGGGCCACATGGTGCTCGGCCCCACCGAAGCCTTCACCCCGGAGGAGATGGCCGCGGTCTACGACACCAATGTGCTGGGCACCCAGCGGGTGAACCGCGCCGCACTGCCGCACCTGCGGGCGCAAGGACACGGTCTGCTGCTCTGGGTCGGGTCCAGCAGCACCCGCGGGGGCACCCCGCCCTACCTGGCGCCGTACTTCGCCGCTAAGGCCGCCATGGACGCCGTCGCCGTCAGTTACGCAGCCGAGCTCGCCCGCTTCGGCATCGACACCTCCATCGTCGTCCCCGGCGCCTTCACCTCCGGCACGAACCACTTCGCGAACGCGGGCCACCCCGCCGACACCGGCACCGTCGCGGCCTACGAGACCCGGTACGCGGGCCTGACCGAGCAGGTCGGCCGCGCCCTGGCCGCCATCACCCCGGCTGACGCCGACGTGGCGGAGGTGGCGCGCGAGATCGTCCGCGTCGTCGGGCTCCCCGCCGGCAAGCGGCCGTTCCGCACCCACATCGACCCCGCCGACGACGGCTCGGAGGCCGTCTCCGTGGTCGCCGACCGCATCCGCCAGGACTTCTACCACCGGATCGGCCTGGACGACCTGCTCAGCCCCCGCGCCGAAGCCTGACGGCCCCACAGCCGACCGGCTCAGCAGCCACCCGCCGCGGCCTCCCGGCGCACCGGACCCTTCGGGGGCCGGTGCGCCGGGAGGCACCGAGAAGGAGAACCGTCATGACCACCTCCGAGTTTCCCGAGCTTCCCGAGCCCGTACGGCGCGCCGTCGCCGCGGCGAACGCCCATGACACCGAGGCTTTCCTCGACCAGTTCACCGAGCACGGCGCGGTGGACGACTGGGGCCGCCGCTTCGAGGGCCGTGAAGCGGTCGAGGGATGGAGCGACCGCGAGTTCATCGGCGTCAAGGTCTCCCTGAAGGTCACCGCGGTGACCCGGCGGGGGGACCAGGTGATCGTCTCCGCCCAGGTCGGCGGCGACGGATTCAACGGCCCGTCGGACTTCGCCTTCACCGTCGAGGGCGACAGGGTCGCCCTGATGAGGATCACCGGCTGACAGGCAGGTGCCGGGACACGCGAACGCCCGGTGGGGAACCGTCACATGACGGCTCCCCACCGGGCGTTCTTCTGCAGCGGACCGGCCGCGGCGGCCTGAGCCGCCGCGCGTGGCGGCTCAGGCGGAGTGCGTGATGCGGTCCAGCAGCTCGTTCAGCAGGATGCGTTCACCGGGCGTGAGGATCTCCCCGATCTCGGGGAGCACGGCCTTGAAGGCGACGGTACGGGCGATCGACCGGCGCTCCTCCTCGGCGGCCTCCTCGGGCTCCGCGGTGGTGATGGCGGCGAGTATGGCCTCCCGCGTCCGGGGCGACAGCTCCGGGTCGCGAGCCTCGGGCACCGTGGCGATCAGCGTCAGGACGACCCCGCAGCCGGCCGAGTGGATCATCAGCATGGCGCGTTCCACGTCGACGCTCAGCCGGCCCGCCTCGGCGACCCGGGTCACCAGGCCGCGGAGGACGTTGAAGGACTCCGTCACGGCCGCCGGCTCGGCCCCGGGCCTGGGCTGACCGAACATCAGCTGGTATATCTCCGGGTTGGCCACACCGAACTCGATGTGCAGGTCCCAGCCCCAGCGCAGGTCCTCGACCGGGTCGGTGGCCCGCACCCGGTCGGTCTTGCGGTGCAGGTAGTCGGCGAAGCCCTCCGCCGCGACGGCGTCGAGCAGGCCCTGCATGTCGCCGAACTGCCGGTAGATGGTCGGCGGCTGAACGGCCGCCGCCTTGCTGACCGACCGGGTCGAGACCGCGTCGCGGCCGCCCTCGGTGAGCAGGGCAGCGGCGGCGGACATGATCCGCTCTCGGGTGGTCGCCCTTTCCTCCATGAATCGACGATAACAGAAATTTGTTACCAAGGGAAACTTCTCGGTCGTCAGACCGTGGAGGAGTGGCCGGGTGTGCCGGCCGCCCCTCCACGTCCCGCGTGCCGGGAGGGTCACTTGGCGGGGCCGGAGCCCTCCCCGTGCAGCGCCTCGCGCAGCGCCGTGGTGGCCTCGGCCACCGCCTTCTTGTTGGACTCGGTGCCGCGGAGGGCGTTGAGCATCATGAAGTCGTGCGTGATCTCGGGGTAGTGCGTGAGCTGGACGGGCACACCGGCCTTCCGCAGCTTCTCCGCGTACGCGGTGCCCTCGTCGTGGAGGACGTCGGAGTCCGTGATCATCAGCGCCGGAGGCAGGCCGCGCAGCTCGTCGACCGTGGCGCGCAGCGGGGCGGCCAGCGGGTTCTGCCGGTCCTTGAGGCGGGGGGCGTACGCGTCCCAGAACCACTTCATCGCGGGCTTGGTGAGCCAGCAGTTCTCCGCGAAGCGGTTGTACGAGGCGGTGTCGAAGTTCGCGTCCGTGACCGGGTACAGCATCACCTGGCGGCGGAAGTCGGGTCCGCCGCGCTGCTTGGCCATCATCGCCACGGCGGCGGTCATGTCACCGCCCACGGAGTCGCCGGCGACGGCCAGCCGCGAGGGGTCCACGCCGATCTGGCCGCCGTGGTCGGCGACCCACTTGGCCACGGTGTACGCCTGCTCGATCGGCACGGGGAACTGGGCCTCGGGCGAAGGGGTGTAGTCGACGAAGACCACCGCCGCCTGCGCGCCGTTGGCGAGCTCGCGCACCAGGCGTTCGTGGGTCTTGAAGTTGCCCAGCACCCACCCGCCGCCGTGGATGTAGACGATCCCGGGCAGGTCCCCCTTGGCGCCCTCGGGCCGTACGACGTGCACGGACACCGGGCCGGTCGGTCCGCCGGGCACGGTCCGCTCGCTGATCTGCGCAGGGAGCATGTCCACCGGGCCCGCCTGCAGCTTGTTCAGCACCTCCCGGGCGGCCGTGTAGGAGAGCGTGTACAGCGGCGGGCCGTCCGCCGCCGCCAGCTGGTCGAGGAAGTCCTGGTCCTGCGGGTCCAGCCGCACCGGCGGGTTGCCGCACGGCACCTTCGGCGCGGGCGTGTCGGCGGGCACCGCGTGGTCGACGCGCAGGACGTTCGTCGCCCTCTCGCCGCAGGCCGTGAGGCCCGCGGCCGCCGCGAGGAGGACTGCGACGGCGTAGCGTGCCTTGCGTCGCGTTATGGACCGGACGTGCGGACAGGTCATTGCGGTCTCCGAACCGTGGTCGGTCGATGGCCCCCACGTGAGCAGCCTGCGGAGGCGGTACGGTCCGGACAACCGGGGATGGGCCGGGGGAGTGGCCCGCGGGCGTCGGCGCCACGCGGCCTCACCGGGCCCGGAGGGTCAGACCACGACGAGGTCCCAGGCGGTCATCGCGTCGGCGAGCCGCAGGTGGGGGGCCGCTTCGGCGAGCCGGCCCTGACGCTCCAGCGTGCGCCCGAGGAGGAGGTGCGCGTGCGCGTCCTGCGGCTCGGCACGCAGGAGGTCGCGCAGCTCCGCCTCGGCCCGCGACAGCTGCGCGGAGAAGTAGTACGACCGGGCCAGCAGCATGCGCACCGCCATGTTGCGGGGTGCCACGTCCACGATGGACGCGAGCGTCCGGGCCGCGGCGGCGTAGCGCTGCCGGTTGAAGAAGAGCACGGCGCGCTTGAACGTCTCCGTGGTCGGACTGCTCATGTCGGTGCCCACTACTGCATCACCTCGGTCGAAGGACGGTCTCCTTGGTATGCCTTCCAACCGGGGCAAGTGTCTGATTTGTTCCACTCCGCCCCTTGATCTGCCGGAATCTTTGTGTGCCCGCCCGATCACCGTACGTGTCGTCCGGAGTCGGATGGGGCCCGGCCGGGTTGCGCGCCTCACCCTCCTGGGGGAACGTGACTTCGAGGCCGCATGGCCGCACGTCCGAGGATCTCCCGCCGTCCTCCGCTCTCCTCCGCTCCCGTTCTCCGCCGCACAGCGGCCCCTCGGGACGCCGGCAACCGCGCCCCCGCATCCCGCGACCCCGCAGCGGCACTCCGGACCGCATCCTCGCCCACGACCGCCACCACCCCCGGCAGCGGCCAGGAAGGCAGAACGACATGCCACTCCTCCGCACCCTCGCCCTGACTGCCGCGTCCGCCGCCCTCGCGACCGTGGTCGCGGCCGCCCCGGCCACGGCCGCCGCCGGCGCCGCGACGGCCCGGGCCGCCCCTGGCGGCGCCGCCCCGACCTACGCCACGGTGCTCGTCACGTGCTTCGGCCGGGGACTGGTGATGCCCCCGGACTTCCTCCTGGCCTGCGGGGACGGGAACGACCGGCTGGGCGGTCTGTACTGGTCGCACTGGGGCAGCGAGTCGGCCGTGGGCACCGGTTACGAGGAAGCCAACGACTGCGATCCGTACTGCGCGGCAGGCCACTTCCACACCTTCCCGGTCAAGATCAGGCTCTCCGAGAGCAAGCCCTGGCCCGAGGACCCGCACCTGCGGCACTTCACCAAGCTCACGATCACCTACCCCGACACCGAACCCTCCTGGCCGCACGACCCGGTCCGCGAGCTGTGGGACTGAGCGGGCGCGCGACGGCGCAGGACACGCCGACGGCCCCCGCGTCGCGGGGGCCGTCGGTCGTTCCTCGATGATCTTCAGTGGATATGGCTCTCAGCGGTAGAAGCCTCCGTAGAAGCCGGTCCCGTAGAAGCCGGGGTAGAAGCCGTAGTAGCCGCCGTAACCGCCATAGCCGCCGTAACCCCCGTAGCCGCCGTAGCCGCCCCAGCCGTAGCCGTTCCCCCAGCCCCAGCCGCCGTGGCCGCCACCGTGGCCGCCACCGTGTCCGCCGCCCCAGCCGCCGCCGTGGTCGACGACGGACTGCGCGGTGGTGGGTGCTGTCTGTGGGGTCGCCGCGCTGGCCGCGGTGGCTCCGGCGAAGGCGAGCAGGGGCGCCACCACGGCGGCGGCGGCGATCCTGCGGATGGTAAGCGTGCGCATGACTCCCCCTTCGGGGATCTGGACTTCGGGTCGCGGTCCGCACGGAGCGGGCCGCCGTCGCGCCGGATCGTGCGCGTGACCCCGGCGCAGATGGGGGTGCGGGCGTCTGGTGCGGACGCACCTCACGGACGTGGAACGCCGGAACAGATATCTGTAGTTGAAGACGTCCCTATATGAACGGTAGGCACGTTTTGTGCCGTCCGTCAAAGGGATCCGACAAAAAGTGCATATTGGTATCTTTTGCTCTACTGTGACGCCCTTTCAACCGTGCGTACCGCATAGGTTCCGTTGCGTCAGCGGCCGCCCAACGGGCCCTCGGACCAAACTGGTTGAGGCCGCGGTGCGACCCCTTCCGCCACGAGTCCCCCGTGACCGCAGGGGCTGATATGGCAAATGCGACAGAAGGGGCAAGTGATGCCAGTGGGGTGTAGGGGAATTTCCCTCCGGAATCCGGAAGAGATGAATCCGCTTCGCTGTCAAGCGCTTCCGCCCCTCCGGCGGCACCGCTGCGTCCCCATGTGGTCACTCCGGGCATCCGTCGCATGTCGCGCAGCTGTTGCGCGTCGGTAACGCTTCAAAATCGCTGGTCGGCGATTTGTTAACACCATTGACATATCCGCGATCGCTGCATACGGTCCTGCGTCGAAGCGCTTCGACGCGTCGCATCGAAACCATTCGATGGACGCCTCACTCGTTCGGCCCAGGTGGAGGTCACTTCAATGTTGAAGGTGCGCAGACCGCTGGCTCTCGCAGCAGCTGCCCTTGCGGGCGCCATGCTCATCACTTCGTGCGGAAGCTCGGACGGGGGTGCGGAGGGCGACGGCAAGACGCTGAAGCTCTGGCACTACGAAGCCCCGAACAGTGCCATGGGCATCGCCTGGAACCAGGCGATAGAGGAGTTCAAGAAGAGCCACCCGGGCGTCAAGGTCGAGTTCGAGGCCAAGGGCTTCGAGCAGATCCAGAAGACCGCCTCGATGGTGCTCAACTCCAGCAACGCCCCTGACCTCATGGAGTACAACAAGGGCAACGCCACGGCCGGCCTGCTGGCCAAGCAGGGCCTGCTGACCGACCTCACCCCGCAGGTCACCAAGTACGGCTGGGACAAGCTGCTCAGCCCCAGCGTCACCACCACCAGCCGCTACGACGCCAAGGGCGTCATGGGCTCCGGCAACTGGTACGGCATCCCGAACTTCGGTGAGTACACGATGGTGTACTACAACAAGGACCTCTTCGCGAAGAACAACGTGAAGGTCCCGACCACGTTCAACGAGTTCGAGCAGGCGCTCGCCGCCTTCAAGGCCAAGGGCATCACCCCGCTCGCCAACGGCGGCGCCGAGTACCCGGCCCACCAGTACCTGTACCAGCTGGCCCTGACCAAGGCCGACCGCAGCTGGGTCGACTCCTTCGAGCTCTACAAGGGCAAGGCGGACTTCCACGACGCCGCCTGGACGTACGCCGCCAACACCCTGTCGGACTGGGTGAAGAAGGGCTACATCGCCAAGACGAGCAGTGGCGCCAAGGCCGAGGACGCCGGCGTCTCCTTCATCGGCGGCAAGTCCCCGATCTTCTTCTCGGGCAGCTGGTGGTACGGCCGCTTCCGTGACGAGAACAAGTTCCAGTGGGGCTCGTTCCTCTTCCCGGAGTCCAAGATGACCCTCGGCTCGGGCGGCAACCTCTGGGTCGTCCCGAAGAACGCCAAGAACAAGCAGCTGGCCTACGACTTCATCGACATCACGATGAAGAAGGGGATCCAGAACACCCTCGGCAACAACGGCGGCGTGCCCGTCGCGGCCGAGCCCTCGGCGATCACCGACCCCAGCTCCAAGGAGCTGATCGAGAACTTCAACAAGGTCTCGGACCAGGACGGTCTCGCCTTCTACCCCGACTGGCCGGTCCCCGGCTTCTACGACGTGCTGGTCTCGGCCACCCAGAAGCTGATCACCGGCAGCGGCACCCCGGACCAGGTCCTGGACGAGCTGCAGAAGGCCTATGACGCGGGTGCGCCCACGTCATGAGTGCCCGACCCCTCCGGCTGCGCAATCCCTACGCGCTGTACTTGATCCCGGGTGTCATCGCCTTCCTGGCCGTCGTGATCGTGCCGTTCGTGATGAACATCTACTTCAGCTTCACGCACTGGCAGGGCGTCGGCTCGCCCACCTGGGCGGGGCTGGAGAACTACCGGGAGCTGATGAAGGACTCGCGGTTCTGGGAGTCCTTCCGGCACAGCGTCGCCATGGTCCTGGCGATGGCGGTGATCCCCACCGCCGTCGGCCTGGTGGTGGCCGCGGCGCTGTTCGACTTCATCGGCAAGCACTTCGGTTCGAAGCTGGCCAGCGTGCTGCGTGCCTGCTTCTACCTCCCGCAGGTCCTGCCCATCACCGTGGCGGGCATCGTCTGGAGCTGGATCCTGGCCCCCGAGAACGGCTCGCTCAACGAGCTGCTGAAGGCGGTCGGCCTGGGCTCGCTCCAGCAGGACTGGCTGGGTGACCCGAAGTTCGCGCTCTACAGCGTGATGGCCGTCATGGTCTGGGTGCAGCTGGGGTTCCCCGTCGTGATCTTCATGGCGGGACTCCAGCGGGTCGATCCCTCGCTCTACGAGGCGGCCGAGCTGGACGGGACGAACTGGTGGCAGCGTTTCTGGCACGTGACGCTGCCCCAGATCCGCCCCGAGATCTACGTGGTGATGCTGTGGTGCACCATCGCGGCCCTCAAGGTCTTCGGCGCGGTCTACGTCCTCACCAAGGGCGGACCCGCCGACTCGACCATCGTCCCGTCCTACTTCTCCTTCTCGACCTTCTTCGAGAAGACCGACGTGGGCTACGGCTCGGCGATCGCGACGGTCCTCACCCTGATCATCCTGGCGCTGACCACGGTCGGCCTGCGCTTCCAGACCCGATCGGAGGACGCACAGTGAAGGCGCTCAAGCGCTACCCCGTGCTGGTGGCCATGATCCTCGGCGCGATCTTCATGGTGCTGCCGCTCCTGATCGTGCTCATCAACGCGCTGAAGTCGCCCGCCGACTACTCCGCGCACGGCCCGCTCTCGCTGCCCCACGGCCTCCACCTGGACGGCCTGACGGACTTCTGGACCCGGGTCAACTTCGGGCACACGCTGATCAACTCGATCGTGATCTCGGGTTCGGTGGCCGTGTTCGGCGTCATCCTCTCGGTGCTGAACGCGTACGCGATCGGCATCGGGAGGATCAAGGGCAAGGCGTACTTCCTCGCCTTCTTCGTGCTGGCCAACGTGCTGCCGCAGGAAGCGCTGGTCTACCCGCTGTACTACCTGTCCAAGCAGGTGGGCCTGTACGACACCAGGCTGAGCCTGATCATCGTCTTCAGCGTCGTGCAGGCGGCGTTCGGCACCTACCTCCTCTCCTCCGTGCTCGGAGCCTTCCCGAAGGAGATCATCGAGGCGGCCAGGATCGACGGCGCCAACAGCTGGCAGATCCTGTGGCGGATGGTGGTCCCGGTCAGCCGGCCCACCCTGGGCGTCCTGCTGGTGTTCTTCTTCATCTGGACCTGGAACGAGTTCCTGCTGCCCCTGGTCATGCTGCCGTCGAACGACAACCAGACCGTCTCGGTCGCGCTCGGCGTGCTCCAGGGTCAGCGTCTGATGGACGCGACGATGACCAACGCGGCCGGCCTGCTCGGCGCGCTGCCCGCGATCGTCTTCTTCCTGCTCTTCCAGCGGACCCTCACCCGCGGCATCGCCGTCGGCGCCGTGAAGTGATCCGCGCCCGGACCACCGTGTCCGTGGCCCTCCACCCGGGCGGATGACCTCCCCGCGTCCCGCCCACGGCTCTGCCTCCCCGCTGCCTCCCCGCTCCGCGGCAGGAGGCAGAGCCGGCCCCACCTGCTCCCACACGTACCGAGAACGCCGGTGGCCGCCCACCGGGAAAGGCATCGACCATGAAGTTCACCAACGGGTACTGGCTGCTGCGCGAAGGCGTCACGGCGGCGTATCCGGCCGAGGTCCTCGATGCCGTCCCGGGCCCCGGAACGTTGCGGGTCCACGCGCCCACCCAGCACATCCGGCACCGCGGCGACCTGCTCAAGGGCCCGCTCGTCACGGTCGACTGCACCGCGCCCATGCCCGGTGTCATCGGTGTGCGCATCACCCACTTCGAGGGCGACGTCGAGACCGGGCCGCACTTCGAGCTGCACCACGAGTCGCACGAGCCCCTCGTGACGGTCGACGAGGAGCAGGCCGTCCTGACCTCCGGCGACCTGAGCGTCCGCTTCCGCCTCGACGGCGAGTGGCGGATGGAGTTCCAGGCCGACGGACGCACCCTCACCAGCAGCGACGTCAAGGCCATGGCGCTGATGGAGACCGCCGAGGGCGAGCACCACGTCCGCGAGCAGCTCCGGCTGGCCGTCGGCACCTCCGTCTACGGGCTCGGCGAGCGCTTCGGCCCGCTGGTCAAGAACGGCCAGACCGTCGACATCTGGAACGCCGACGGCGGCACCAGCAGCGAGCAGTCCTACAAGAACATCCCGTTCTACCTGACCGACGCCGGCTACGGCGTCTTCGTCGACGACCCCGGCAAGGTCTCCTTCGAGGTCGCCTCCGAGCAGGTCTCGCGCGTCCAGTTCAGCGCCGAGCGGCAGCAGCTGCAGTACTACGTCATCCACGGCCCCACGCCGAAGGAGATCCTGCGCAAGTACACCGCGCTCACCGGCCGTCCGGCCCTGCCGCCCGCCTGGTCCTTCGGGCTGTGGCTGACCACGTCGTTCACCACCTCCTACGACGAGCAGACCGTCACCGGATTCGTCGAGGGCATGGCCGAGCGGGACCTGCCGCTGTCGGCCTTCCACTTCGACTGCTTCTGGATGCGCGAGTTCAACTGGTGCGACTTCGAGTGGGACCCGCGCGTCTTCCCCGACCCCGAGGGGATGCTGCGCCGGCTGAAGGAGCGCGACCTCCACATCTGCGTGTGGATCAACCCCTACATAGCCCAGCGCTCACCGCTGTTCGCCGAGGGCAAGGCGGCCGGCTACCTCCTCAAGCGCCCTGACGGCGGCGTGTGGCAGTGGGACCTGTGGCAGCCCGGCATGGCCCTGGTCGACTTCACCAACCCCGACGCCTGCGCCTGGTACGCGTCCAAGCTCGAGGCCCTCCTCGACATGGGCGTCGACTGCTTCAAGACCGACTTCGGCGAGCGCGTGCCCACCGACGTCGCCTGGTTCGACGGCTCCGACCCGGAGCGCATGCACAACTACTACACGCAGCTGTACAACAAGACCGTCTTCGACGTGCTGCGCAAGCACCGCGGCGAGGGCGAGGCCGTGCTCTTCGCGCGCTCGGCCACGGCCGGCGGCCAGCAGTTCCCCGTGCACTGGGGCGGCGACTGCGAGTCCACGTACGAGTCGATGGCCGAGTCGCTGCGCGGCGGCCTGTCGCTCGGCCTGTCCGGCTTCGGCTACTGGAGCCACGACATCGGCGGCTTCGAGGGGCTGCCCGACGCGGGTCTGTTCAAGCGCTGGACCGCCTTCGGCATGCTCTCCTCGCACAGCCGGCTGCACGGTTCCTCGTCCTACCGCGTGCCGTGGCTGTTCGACGAGGAGGCGGTGGACGTCCTCCGCCACTTCACCAAGCTCAAGCTGAGCCTCATGCCCTACCTCTACGGTGCCGCGCACCAGGCGCACACCGAGGGCGTCCCGATGATGCGGGCCATGGTGCTGGAGTTCCCGGACGACCCGGGCTGCGCCTCGCTGGAGCGCCAGTACATGCTCGGCGGGGACCTGCTCGTCGCGCCGGTGTTCTCCGAGGACGGCGAGGTGTCGTACTACGTGCCCGAGGGCACCTGGACCCACTTCACGACCGGCGAGAAGGTCACCGGTCCGCGCTGGGTGCGCGAGACCCACGACTACCTGAGCGTCCCGCTGCTGGCCCGGCCCGGTTCCGCGATCCCGGTCGGCGCGGTCACCGACCGCCCCGACTACGCGTGGGCGGACGACGTCACCGTCCGGGTCTTCGAGCCCGCCGACGGCTCCCGCACCACCGTGCGGATCCCCCGCGAGGACGGCACGGCCGCGGCCGAGATCACCGTCGTGCGCGAGGGCTCCACGCTGCGGGCCGAGACCTCCGACGCGTCGCTCCCGTGGGGCGTCGAGGTGGCCGGCGGAGCCTCCGTGCGTGCGGCGGCCGGTACCGCCGTCCTCACCCTTGAGCTCGCGGGCTCCTGAGGGCGGTCTGCTGCACGCACGTACGGGAAGGGAGTTGCATGGTCAAGATCACTGACGTCGCGCGGCACGCCAACGTGTCGCCGAGCACCGTCAGCTACGCCCTCAGCGGCAAGCGGTCGATCTCCCCGGAGACCCGGCGGCGCATCGAGGACAGCATCCGTGAACTGGGCTACCGGCCGCACGCCGGAGCCCGCTCCCTGGCCAGCAGCAGGTCACGGGTGCTCGGTCTCGTGCTGCCCCTCCGGAAGGGCATCCACGTGCCTGTGGTCATGCAATTCGCCACGTCCGTGCTGACCGCCGCCCGGGAGCACGACCACGATGTCCTCCTCCTCACGCAGAGCGAGGGGGAGGAGGGCATCATCCGGGTCGCCCAGAGCGCCATGGCGGACGCCTTCATCATCATGGACGTCGAGATGGACGACCGCAGGCTGCCGTTGCTGCGCACCATGGACCGGCCGTCCGTGCTGATCGGTTTCCCCTCCGACCCGGCCGGGCTGACCTGCGTCGACCTGGACTTCGCGGGTGCCGGCGAGGCGTGCGTGGAGCACCTCGCCTCGCTCGGCCACCGGACCGTGGCCCTGGTCGGCTCACCCCCCGAGGTCTACGTCCGCGGCACCGGGTTCGCCCGCCGGGTCGCCGCGGGATTCACGGCCGCCGCCGACCGGCTCGGCCTGCGCTCGTCCGTCCACCCCTGCCCGGAGACCCCGGCCGCCGCGCGAGCCATGGCCGAGCAACTGCTGCGCGAACAGCCGGGGCTGTCCGGGATCGTCGTCCACAACGAGCCGATCACCCAGCCCCTGATCGCCGCCTTCCAGGCCATGGGCCTGCGGGTACCGGAGGACCTGTCGGTCGCCGCGATCTGCCCCGACGAGACCGCCGAGCAGGCATCGGTGCCCATCACCTCCGTGTCGATCCCCTCAGCCGAGATCGGCACCCGCGCGGTGGACCTCCTGTTGGCCAAGCTCGCCGGCCGTGACGACGTGCCGGAGACCACCGTGCTCTCCGCGGTCCTGACCCCCCGGGCCACGACCGCCCCGCCGGCGGCCGTGGCCCCGTGACCGGCCCCGTCGCCGTCACTCCGTGCGCAGGCCGTCCGGTCGCATCATGCGGACCAGGGCAGGGAGGCTGAGCGCGGTCACCAGCAGGACGACCGCCGCGCTGACGCCCGTCATGGCGCCCACGTCGGGCCAGTCGACGGTGACGGGCGCACCGACCATGCGGAGCAGCACCGCGCCGAGGGTCAGGCCCACCGCGCACGCGAGGGCGAGGCCGAGGCCGACGGGGAGGGCGGTCTGCCACAGCACCGACAGGCTGAGGGTGCTGCGGCGGGTACCGAAGGCGACCAGGGTGGACAGCAGCTTCTTCCGCTCGCGCAACTGCTCCAGCTGGGAGACGAGCAGGCTCGCGCCGATCAGCAGCAGGACGCAGCAGGCGCCGACGAACAACCCGGTGCGGATCGAGGCGAAGCGCGCGGACTCGGTCCGGGTGACGTAGTCGTGCGCGTCGGCGAGCGGGTCGATCGCGGCCACCGTGTTGCGGACGACCTCGGGCGCGTCCGGGACGGAGCGGTCGATCGAGACGTAGACCCTGCCCGTGACCGTCCCGGCGGCGGACGGGGGGAGCGCCCCGGGGGTGACGAGGACGCCGCCGCGCTTGTAGCCGCTCGGGTCGGCGCGGGTGTGGGCCTGCTTCAGGCCGGACGGCAGGTGCCAGGCGAGTCCGCGTCCTGGCGCGCCGGCGTAGCCCGGGTCCAGGTAGACGACGTGTCCTGGCCTGGCCGTGCGGACGGTGTCGTCGTCGTACTCCCCGTCCCGGACGACGAAGACGTCGCCGTCGCGGCACGCGGAGACCCTCGCCACCACGCGCAGCGCGTCGCAGGTGCCCACGGTCAGTTCGACGTAGCGCTGCGGGTCCTGGGCACGTTCGCCGAGCATCCCCACCGACAGCGGGGTCGCTTCGCGCACGGCGTCGGCCGCGGTGAGCCGCCGGGCGGCGTCCGCGGGGGAGTCGGCGGCCGGGAGGTAGACCTCCATCTGGGCCCGGGAGAAGTCGTTCCCGGTACTGCGGGTGTACGAGCCGTCGACGCCCGCGAAGAGCATCTGGAGCGCGATCGCCCCGGCGACGGCGACGGCGATGCCGTTGACCGTGCGGGCCGCGGTGCCGCTGTTCAGCTGGAGCCTGCGGACCGCGAGCTGCCAGGAGGGAGCGCCGGTGCCGAGCCGGTCGACGGCGGCCTCGACGATCCACGGCAGCAGTGCCGTGACGCCCATCAGCAGCAGGACCGTGCCGCCGACGACCAGCGCCTCGTTGAAGTTCCCTCGGTCGCGGCCCTGTCCGACCATCGGGTACAGGAGGGCGAGCCCGCCGAGCGGCAGCAGCAGGCGCCACCACAGCCGGCGGCGAGGCGGCTTGCTCGCGCGGACGACACCGAGCGGCTCGATGACCACGCCGCGCAGCGCGAGCAGCGTCACGGCCACCGAGGCGGCCGGGACGGCGACGGCGACCAGGGCGGCGAGGGCGGGCGCCGGCGTGAGGTCGCCGGGGAAGACGCTGACGCGGTAGAAGCCGACCTGGCCCGCCAGGGTGCGACCGGCCGCGAACAGCACGGCGCCGACGGCGAGTCCGCACACGGCGCCGGCGAGGGCCTCGCCCGCGGCGACGCGTCGCGTGGTCCCGGCGTCCGCACCGAGCAGGCGCAACGCGGCGAGCCGGCGGTCGCGGCGGTCCCCGCCGAAGCGGACGGCGGCCGCGATGAACACGCCGACCGGCATCAGCAGCGCCACGAAGACGATGAGGACGAGCAGCACGAGGACCGGGTCCGTCGTGCTGCCCTGGTCCACTGAGCCGAAGGCGTGGATGCGCTCGACGCGGACGGTCTGCCCGGCCCCGGCCCCGGCGCCGGCGGGGAGCCCGGAGGTCCCCGCGTAGTAGGCGAGGTCGTCCGGTCCCACCAGCCCGTCCTGCCCGATGGTGCCCGCGATGCGGTACGGCAGGCGCTCGCTCAGCAGCCGGCCCTCCGCAGAGGCGAGCAGCCGCCGCAAGGCGGGGGAGACCACCATCGTCCCGCGCCCGGGCAGCCGGGCGACGCCGGGCGGCAGCGGTGGACGCCGGCCCTCGGGCTGCAGCAGGCGGCCCCGTACCGCCTGGTCGCGGTAGGTGGTGTCGACCGTCGCGATCAGCATGGTGTCGTCGGCCCGGTGCTTGACGACCGAGGTGTACGTCATGTCGTTGCGGGCGCGTTCGCGGTCGTGACGCTGCGTCAGGGCGTTCGGCAGCGCGGCGGTGAGCAGCAGCAGGGCCACTCCCAGGCCGACCCCGACGGCGGTCAGGAGCGTACGCACCCAGCCCTCGCGGCCACCGGTGACGGCGAACCGGACACCCATCGCCAGGTCCTGGATGCGGCTTCGGCGGCTGGTGCCGGGGGCGTCGCCCGAGCTCATGCCACGCGCGCCGTGTCGCGGACCTTCCCGTCACGCACGACGACCTCGCGGTCGGAGTACGCGGCGACCCTCGCCTCGTGGGTGACCAGGACGACCGCCGCGTCGGTCTCACGGGCGGCGGCGCTGAGCAGCTGCATGACGCGTTCGCCGTTGAGGGAGTCCAGCGCTCCGGTGGGTTCGTCGGCGAACAGCACGCGGGGGCCGGTGACCAGGGCACGGGCGACGGCCACCCGCTGTCCCTGCCCGCCGGAGATGGCCCCGGGCCGCTGGCCCGCGACGTCCTCGACCTCCAGCCTGCGCAGCCACTCCAGGCCGGTGCGCGTCGCCTCCTTGCGGGAGGTGCCGCCCAGCCGGAGCGGCAGCGCCACGTTCTCCGCGCAGGTGAGCTCGGGGACGAGCTGCCCGAACTGGAAGACGAAGCCGAACTCGCTGCGCCGCAGGGCGCTGCGCCGGGCGTCGTTCATCGCGGACAGCTCACGACCGCGGTAGGTGATGGTGCCCGCGTCCGGGACGACGATCCCCGCGAGGCAGTGCAGCAGGGTGGACTTGCCGGAGCCGGAGGGGCCCATCACGGCGACGACCTCGCCGGGGCGTATGGAGAAGTCCGCCCCGTCGAGGGCCGGCGTCCGGCCGTAGCTCTTGTGCAGGCCGTCGGCGGTGAGCAGGGGCTCTGCGGGCGTCACGCGCTCACCTCCCGGGCGAGCCCGTCGAGCCGCGCCGCGGTCAGCTCCAGCCAGCGCAGGTCGGCTTCGAGGTGGAACAGGGCGTGGTCGCAGATCAACTGGTCGGCCAGGTCCCCGGTGCGCTTGCGTTCGGTCAGGTCGCGCATCAGCCGCAGGTGCTCGGCACGCTGCACGTCCAGGATGTCGGCCGCGTCGCGCTGGGTGAGCAGCGCGAGGACGACCTTGGTGTAGAGGGTCGACTGCAGGTACGGCTCGGGCTTCTCCGGGGTCGCCAGCCACCGTGCGACGTCGGTGACGCCCGCCTCCGTGATGGCGTACCGCTTCCGCTCGGGGCCCTCGCCGGGCTCTATGGCCTCGACCTCGACCAGGCCGTGCTTCAGCAGCCTCGACATCGTGGAGTAGACCTGCCCGTAGTGCAGCGGCCGGTCGTGGCCGAATCGCTCGTCGAAGGCGCGCTTGAGGTCGTAGCCGTGGCGCGGCCCGGATTCGAGGAGGCCCAGGAGGGTGTGACCGATGGACATGCGCGTCAATATACACATGAGGTATACACGTCATGCAGACGCGATGTCGCGATGGTGTGCAGCTGGGGGCACCCCCGCTATGAATTGCGTGTATACCCCCTGTGTAGAGTCGCGGCCATGCGAACTACCCGGCTCCGAAGCCTCCTGCCCGCCCGACGCGACGCCGCCTCCGCCCGGACCGCCCGCAGATGGGCGGTGCTTCCCGCGGCCGCCCTGGCATTCGCGCTCGCGCTCACCGGTTGCACCCGCGTGGAGACCACCTCCCCGGGCACCGTGCGGCAGGAGGCCGGCAAGACCGGCACCGGCACCTTCGGCAGCGTCGACTGCCGCAAGGCCAAGTGCATCGCGCTCACCTTCGACGCGGGACCGAGCAAGCACACGGCGCAGCTGCTGGACGTCCTCAAGGAGAAGCAGGTGCCCGCCACCTTCTTCCTCCTCGGCAGGAAGCACATCGACCGCTACCCGGACATGGTCAAGCGCATGGCCGCCGAGGGGCACGAGGTCGCCAGCCACACCTGGACGCACAAGATCCTCACGCAGATCGAGCCCGAGGAGGTACGCGAGGAGCTGAGCCGTCCCAACGACGCGATAGAGCGGATCACGGGCCGGCGGCCCACCCTCATGCGCCCGCCGCAGGGACGCACCAACGACACCGTCCAGGGCATCGCCCGTGAGATGGGCCTCTCCGAGGTGCTGTGGAGCGTCACCGCCAAGGACTACGAGACCAACGACCCCGACCTGATCACCAAGCGCGTCCTGGACCAGGCCGACCGCGACGGCATCATCCTGCTCCACGACCTCGTCCCCGGCCCGGCCGCCAAGGGCTACCGGGGCACCCTGCCGGCCGTGCCCGGCATCATCGACGCGCTCAAGAAGCGGGGCTTCACCTTCGTGACCGTTCCGCAGCTGCTCGCCCCCGGCACCCCGCAGCCCGGGGCGGTCTACCGCCCCTGACCGGATGCGAGGGGGACGCGGCCGGATGGAGGTGGCCCCGCCGGTGGCTTCGGCGGCACCGTGGATGACCGGAGCAGGGAGCGTGTGGCGGGAGAAAGACATGACGGACACCCACCCTCACAACGGTGACGAGGACGGTGTGGTCTGGCTGGTCGGGCTGCGACACCGCGGCGGCTCGGGGGCGCTGGTCCGCCACTACTACGTGGTGGCCGGGACGATCGCCGGGGTCGACGCGCTGCGCCGCGCCCGCTGGTTCGCGGCCCAGCCCACGGAGCGCGTGCTGCGCTGCGACGCGGCGGTCGACGGCACATGGGCCGAGGTGCGCCGGCTGATGCAGGACACCCTCGGCCGGTTCCGTCTCGCGGGCCGGGCGGCCTGAGCGCGCGGACCTCCCGCCCGTCACTGCCCGGGCACCGGGCCCACCAGGAGCAGGGCGATGTCGTCGCGGCCCCCGGAGGTCCGCCGGGCCTCCCGCAGGAGCTCGTCGGCCAGGTCGTCCAGCGAACGGACGGGCGCCGCGGCGAGCCGGCCGGCGAGTTCCCCGAGCGCCGTCCCCAGATCGGTGCCGGGACGTTCGATCAGGCCGTCGGTGAACAGGGTGAGCACGCTCCCCGGCGGCATGGGCACCTCCGCGGCCCGGTAGTCCGCGGTCACGTCGACACCGAGCAGGAGCCCGGGCGGTACGTCGAGGATCTCCGTGCGACCCGACCGGTGGCGCAGCAGCGCCGGCAGATGGCCGGCGCTCGCCAGCAGCGCGCGGTGCCCGGGCACGTCCAGCTGTGCGTACAGGCAACTGGTGAACAGGTCGGTGTCGAGGTCGTTGAACAGGCGGTTGATCCGGGTCAGCACCTCGTCCGGGGCCGCGCCCGTGCTCGCGTGGGTGTGCACCGCCGTGCGGATCTGGCCCATCAGCGCCGCCGCGTTGACGCTGTGCCCCTGGACGTCGCCGATGACCGCGGCCGCCGCCCCGGCGCCGTCCAGGCGGATCAGGTCGTAGAAGTCGCCGCCGATGTCCATGCCGCTGGTCGCCGGGAGGTAGCGGGCGGCGACGCGCAGGCCGGGCACGTGCGGCAGGGAGTGCGGCAGCAGCGCGGTCTGGAGGGTGCGCGCGACCTGGCTCTTGGTGTCGAACAGCCGGGCACGTTCCAGCGCCTGGGCGATCATGCCGGCCAGCGAGGTCAGGGCGGCGCGCTCGTCGGGCGGGAAGGCGCGGGGGAGGGCGAAGGCCAGGACGCAGCAGCCGATCGTGCGGCCCGAGGCGTTCAGCGGGAGGAACGCCCAGGCGCCCATCCGCGTGTAGGGGGCGACGAGGGGGAAGGCCTGCCGTATCGCGTCGACGTCGCTGAAGAAGAGCGGCGCACCCGTGGCGACGGCGCGGGAGCCCGCGGTGTCGACCGTCAGCGACAGACCGCGGAAGAAGTCCTTGTGGGTCCGGGGGAAACCGTGGGAGGCGACGTCCTGGAACCGCCCCTCGTCCGCGATCAGCAACGACAGGCCGTCGGCCCCGAGGACGGGCATGATCTGCTCGGTGACGGCGGTCGCCACGTCCTGGACGCCGACCGCCTCGGTGAGGGACGAGGCGATGTACAGCAGGTGGTACAGCGCGCCGGCGCGGGTCGGCGCGGTCCCGGAGGGTGTGGCCGGCGGGAGCCGGTCGCCCGCCGGGGCCGGGGCGGTCCGCAGCCGGATGCTGATCCCGGTGGTGCCGGGGTAGAGCCGGAAGGACAGCCAGTCGTCCGGGGGGCGCAGCGCGGTGAAGTCCGTGGGGAGCCGGCTGAACAGCGCGGCCAGGTACGGGTCTTCGTAGGCCGGGTCGATCAGCCAGGGCAGGGACTCCCAGAGACGGGTGTGCATCAGCTCGGCCTTGCCGCGGCCGAGCAGCTCGGCGGCCGTGGCGTTGAGGAAGGTCACCCGCCCCTCCAGGTCCAGCGCGAGCACCCCGTCGTCCAGGCGCTCCGTCAGTTCCGCCGCGGCCTGGGCCTCGGCGGGCGGCAGGGGCGGCGGCGGGTCCGGCGCGAGCACCCGGGGCATGGCGCCCGGCCGCAGCGGCCGCCCCCTGGCGGCGGCCCGCGTCAGCAGCGCGCCCATCCGGTCGGCGGCGTGGGTCACGGCGGCCCGTTCCTCCTGGGCGAGCCGGTCGGGACGGGTGTCGGGCCACAGCAGTTGCAGCACGCCCGACACCGTGGTGCCCGTGTGCAACGGGACGACGTACATCGCCAGCCGGTAGGGCAGTGCGAAGGCGGTGCGCGGGAACCGGCGGGCGAGCTCGTCGTGGCCGTGCACCCAGACCGGACGCCCGTCGCGCGCGACCGTGGAGACGGGCGCGGGTGTCGCGAGCGCCAGCCGCGACCACGGCCGCACCACTCCGGCCGACAGGCCCGTCACCACCGCCAGGCGCAGCGCCTGGGCGTGCGGCACCAGCAGGAAGACTCCGGCAGCGTGGGACCCGGTGATTCTCGCCACCTCGGCCAGAGCCTGGTCGAGTGCGGCCTCTTCCTCCGGCGCGGCGCCGGGCGCTGCGCTCCCGCTCATCACCCAGCGGCCCCGCGCGGTGACCAACGGGCCGTTCGCCGCCGGGGAACGCCGTTTCGGCGTGGCCGGGGCGCTCCCATATGTGGACGATAGTCCCCGCCGACAGGTGGGGGCATCTCGGCCCGGCCCGGCCCGGCCCCGGGGCCGGGCCGGGGATTCCGGGACCCGGTCCCGGATTCCCCGCGGGAGCGGGAAGGGCTCGCCGTCGCGTCTGGTTTAAAGTTGCAACCACGCCCCCGCCGCGCCCCTCAGCGGCGCCGGACCCCCGAGGAGAAGCACCGCATGCAGCCGGCCGTACTCGACGCACCCGTGACCGTCACGCCCCCGGACGACTCGTCGGGGCCCGCGCACGCCGCAGCCGGGGATGGCGGAGGCGCCCGGCGCGCCACCCACATCGCCATGATGTCGGTCTCCCTCGGCACGGCGGGCCTGGGCGGGCTCTGGCAGTCGGCCTCGGCCACGGTGGCCGCGCCCATCGGGGTCAGCGACGCCCTGTTCGTGGTCAGCGGACTGCTGTGGGTGGTGCTGCTGGCGCAGTACGTGCGGCACGGCGGAGCACGCCGGCGCAACATCCTGGAGGACCTGCGCCACCCCGGTCAGGGCTTCGCGCTCGCGTACGTCCCGATCATCGGCATGCTGGCCACCGGCCACTTCGCTCGCTTCGGGGTCGACGGCGCCCGCTGGTTCTACGCGCTGTTCGCCCTCGCCTCCGCCGCCCTCGCCGCCCGGCTGCTCGCGCACTGGGTGACCGGCGGCCTCGGCTCCGCCCCGCTGCACCCCGGCTACCTGCTGCCGGTGGTCTCCGGACCCTTCATCGCCAGCACCACCGGCACCGCGGTCGCGCTTCCCGACGCGGCCTCGGCCGCCTTCGCGGTGGGCGTCCTGTACTGGCTCGCCTTCGGCACCGTGGTCCTCGGCCGCCTCGTGACGGACGGCCTGCCCGGACCCGCGCGCCCCACGCTGACCGTCCTCACGATCCCGCCGGCCGTCGGCGGCCTCGCCTGGACCGCCGCGCACGGCGGACGGGTCGACGCCGTGGGGTACGGCTTCGCCGGGCTGGTGCTCTTCACCGTCCTGATCGTCCTGTTCCTGGTGCCGCACGTCCGGCAGGAGGGTTTCCACACCGGCTACTGGGTCTTCTCCTTCCCCGCGGCGGCCACCGGCAACTTCCTCGTCCGCTGGCTCCACGGCGCCGCCGTCCCCGGTTGGCAGGGCCTGACCTGGCTGGTGATCGTCCTGGTCGGCGGGGCGTTCCTCGTCCTGTACGCGGCGACCGTCCGGTACGCCGTCCGCGCCGTGGGCCGGCACCGGGCGGTCGCGGGGGCGTAGTGACGGCGGGCCCGCCACGAGGTCAGGTGAAGGGGACCTCGCTGTCGAGGAAGCGGGCGACGTGGGCGCAGAACAGCCGGGGGTACTGGAGGAGCGCCCCGTGGCCCGCGTCCGGGTAGACGACGAGCTGCGCGTGGGGGATGTACTGCGCGAGGATCCACGAATTGACGGTCGGGACCATGATGTCGTCGCTGCCGTTGACGACGAGCGTCGGCTGGGTGATGCGCCGCAGCTCCGTGAACCGCTCGCCCCGTCCGGTGTTCCAGTCGGCACGCAGCGCCTGCTGTGCGCGGACGCTGTCCGGGCCGGATTCGGCGTCGGCGTCCACCGTCCGCTCGTGGCGGTGCAGCCAGAACTCCCGGCAGGCCCGGCGTCCGCCGGGGGAGCCGTCGAAGAAGAGGTACAGGTAGTCCTCCTCGGTCAGGACCTCGTGGGCGGCCACCTTCGCGACCCGTTCGCCGACGCCCGCCATCTCGCCCGCGCGCGGCTTCGTCCCGACCAGGACCAGGCGGCGCACCAGTTCGGGATGGGCCAGAACGAGGGCCTGGCTGACGTACCCGCCCACCGAGAAGCCCAGCAGGTCGACCTCGGGAAGGCCGAGCGCCCGCAGGAACGCGACGGCGTTCCCGGCGAAACCCTCCGCCGATTCCGGCGTCCGGCCGCCCGAGTTCCCCACCCCGGCGTTGTCGAAGAGGATCACCGGCCGGTTCTCGGCGAGGCCGTCCGTGACGAGCGGATCCCAGTGGTCCATGCCGGCGCGGAAGTGCGGGAGCATCAGGAGCGGCGTCCCGGAATCCGCCCCGAAACGGCGATGGGCGTAACGGTCGCCGTCCACCTCGATGTACCGGGTCGGTGCCGTGGTGTGCACGTACGAAGGCATGATGCCGTCCTGCGCTGGGTGAGCCCCCGCCGTCGACGGTGTGCGTGCCGCCGTCGCCAACATTGTCCGGCGCAAGGTTCGGTGCGGCTCAAAAGGCGCAGGCGACGGCAGGGCCTCACCGCGCTCACCGGACCGTGGCCAGCACTTCGTTGAAGGCCTCGGTCGAGCTCGGGTGCGTGTAGATCGTGTCGCGCAGCTCGGTCGCCGTGACCCCGTGCCGCATCGCCAGCGCGACCGTGTTGACGAGCTCCTGGGAGTCGACGCTGAGCAAGGCGGCACCGAGCACCCGGTCCGTCGCCGTGTCGAGGACGAACTTCATCAGCCCCCGCGTTTCCCCGACGATCTTCGCCCGGGGCATCGCGGCGATCTCGCCGACGGCCTTCTCGGCGACGCCGACCGCGTACCCCTGCTCGCGTGCCTGCTTCTCGGTGAGCCCGACGCGGGACAGCGGGGGCGTCGTGAAGAGGGTGTACGGCACGGCCTCGCGGTCGCGTGTCGTCCGCGTGCCGGCACCGGTCAGCTGGTCGGCGACGATGCGGCTGTCGTCGAGCGAGATGTACGTGAACTGGGGCCCGCCGTTGACGTCGCCGACGGCGAAGACGTGCGGCCGGCTGGTGCGCAGGTGCTCGTCCACGGCGACGGCACCCGACTCGGTGGTCCGGATCCCGGCGACCTCAAGGGCGAGCCCCGCGGTGGCGGGTCTGCGCCCGGTCGCGACCAGGACGGCGTCGGCGTCGGCCGTCCGCTCCTGCCCGTCGACGCGGTAGCGCACGGTGGCGTGGTCCGCGGCGTCCGTGACACCCGTGACGGTCGCTCCCGTCACGACGGTGACGCCATCGCCCGCCAGCACGCCCGCCACCGCGTCGGCGACGTCCTCGTCCTCACGCGGCAGCACCCGCGCACCCGCCTCCAGGACCGTCACCTCGGTGCCGAACGCGCGGTACATCCCGGCGAACTCCAGCCCCAGGTAGCCCGCCCCGAGGACCACCATGCGGGCGGGACGCCGCGGGTCCCGCACCAGGTCGGCGCTGGTCCTCGTGTACGCACTGGTGCGCAGCCCGGGGAGGTCGGGCACCACCGGCTCCGCGCCGGTGTTGACGACCACGGTCCGCGCGGTGATGAGCAGGCGATCGGTCCCGGCGCTGACCTCCACCGTCTCCGGGGCGACGAACCGGGCGCGGCCCGTGACGACCGTGACGGAGTCGACGGCGTCGAGCATCTCGAAGTTCTTCGCGCGGAGCGCTTCGGTCAGGCGGGTCGTGCTGTGCACGGCGTCACGGAACCCCGCCTCCGGCGGATCGTCAGGGCGGCGTTCCCCCGCCCGGTGGATCAGCGCCTTCGTCGGTACGCACCCCACGTTGATGCAGGTGCCGCCGTACATCGAGTCCGACTGCTCGACGATGGCGACGCGCTTGCCGAGACGGCCCATCCGTCCGGCCAGGGTCTTGCCGCCCTTCCCGAAACCGATCACGAGGAGATCGACATGCATGGTTTCCATGGCTCTCACCTTGCTCGTCGTCAGGCGAGCTGCCAAGATCAGCAAGTACCGATTTCTATCGAGAAAGTCTCATGGACACCCTGAGCCGCGTGGTCCACCTCGCCAGGCTGCGGGGCAGCGTCGACATCCGCTGCCTGATCGCCGGCCGCCACACCCTGGACAACCCCGCCGGCGGGAGCGGCAGCTCGCCGTTCCACCTGCTGCTCGAGGGCGAATGCACCCTCGAACTGCCCGACCGGAGCATCGAACTGCGCGTGGGCGACATGGTGCTCCTCCCGCGAGGCACGGCGCACCGCATCCACACGCACGGCCCCGGCCCGGCCACGTCGGTCGATCGCCAGGACGTCGGTCCGTACGCCCTGGTGAGCGGGACCGCGCCGGGCGACGACGCGGTGCCCGTCGATCTCTTCTGCGGTCACTACACCTGGGGGCCGGGGGCGGGCCAGGTGCTCATGGGCATGCTGCCCGAGGTGCTGCACGTCCCGCTCGGCACCGGCGCGGGCAGCCCCCTCGCGCTGCTCGGCGCCTTCATGCGCGACGAGGCACGCGCCGCCGGCCCCGGCACGGAGGCCGTCCTCGACTCCCTCTGCGACGTCCTGCTGACGCTGGCCCTGCGCGGGGTGTCCGGCATGGGCCGGGCAGCGTGGCTCGCCTCCACCCGCGGCGTCGTACGGACCGTCACCGACGCCGTCCTGCGGGACCCCGCCCACGACTGGGGCATCGAGAAGTTCGCCGCGCTCACCTCCATGTCCAGGGCGACCTTCATCCGGCACTTCGGCCGGGAGGCCGGGATGAACGCCGGCGAGTTCCTGATGCGGCTGCGCATGCTCCTCGCTGCGGAACTGCTCACGGAGTCCGAGCAGCCGGTCGCCGCCGTCGCCGCCGCCGTGGGGTACGCCTCCGAGTCCGCCTTCGGCCGCGCCTTCCGCCTCGCGGCGGGCGACACCCCCGCCCGGCTCCGTCGCGCGGCCCGTCATGGCCTGCCCGGCGAGGGTGCCTCCGTCCTGAGCCTGCGCGCCGCGACCGGCGGGGGAGCGTCCCGGCCGTGACCGGTCAGTGGCGACGACGCAGGCGGCGGACCCATGTGCGCGGCCCCCGCGCGGAGCGTACGGCCGGGCGGGCCGGGACCGTCGCGCGGGCCGGGCGCCAGGGCTCGTCCGGCGAGTCGAAGGGCAGCCTGCGCTCGGCCTGGGTGCGGATCTCCTGGTGGGCCTCGTAGGACGTGACGCGGAACGCCTCCTCATAGGAGGCCAGCGCGGCGGCGACCGCATGGCCGGCGAGACCGCGGCGCCGGATCACCCGCGCCAGCCAGGCGAACACGCCCATGACCCCGGCCAGTACGGCCGTGAGGATCAGGCAGCCCATGAGGTCGGTCACGGACCACACCCTACGACGGACGCCCCGCCGGGCGCTTCGGTGCCCGCGGGCCGCTTTGTCGGCCGATAAGGTCCGTTGTCGCGGGCCCGGAAAGGATGGTCCCGGGCCGGACGGAGCGGCGGAGGGAGGGCCGGGGATGCCGACGTCGGACGTACGGGAGGCACCGTGCGACGGGCGCACCGTCGAGGAGAGCGCGGCCCGGGCCTGGCGCTTGTCGGCCCGGACGGTCGCCCGGCACGCCGACGACGCAGGCAGCGGGAAGTCCGTTTCCACCTGGCACCCGCACGGCTTTCCCGCCGGGTGCCGGGCAGCAGCCTTCCGCTGCCCCCGCGGCGCAATCAGGCCCGTATCCTCACGGGGCAGCACCCGCGCGAGTTCCTCCCCACGGAACCTCGTTGTGCGCCCGTAACCGGCCAGGACCGAGCAGCGAAGGAGCCCACCGCCGCATGGCCAGCACGTCCGACCCCGTCGACGCCCTCCTGAAGCCGGGGCCGCGGCGGACCCGCCTGCCCGAGCCCGCCGAACGCTCACGGCTGCGCACCGAGTACGGCCTGACCCAGGCGGAGGTCGCCGAGGCGCTCGACGTGACCCGGACGACCGTGGCCGGCTGGGAATCCGGCCGCAGCGAGCCGCAGGGCGCCACCCGCGCCGCGTACGCCAAGCTCCTGGACGGCATCGCCGCCCAACTCGGCGCCACGGAACCCGAGCCCGTGCCCGCCGCCCCGGCGGCC